>QHVR01000302.1 GCA_003223595.1 Acidobacteriota bacterium | reverse complement strand
GATCAGCTTGAGGGCCTTGGGACCATGCTGGAGGGCATATTCGAGGGCCGCGATCAATCCCTGATACTCGGCGAAGTTGTTGGTCTGATGGCCGAGATACTCACTGAGGGCGGCTACTTTGCGGCCCGACTCGTCCTGAATGACCACGCCATAACCGGCGGGTCCGGGATTCCCACGAGCGCCGCCGTCACTGTGCGCGACCAAGTATTTTGCCGGAGGATTCTCGCGTTCATTGAACAGACTTGCGGC
This sequence comes from Acidobacteriota bacterium, assembly GCA_003223595.1. Lineage (GTDB taxonomy): Bacteria > Acidobacteriota > Terriglobia > Terriglobales > Acidobacteriaceae > Sulfotelmatobacter. The sequence continues at coordinate 3,023 of QHVR01000302.1, read as the reverse complement.
ATTGCGGGAGGGATAAGAGGGCATGTCTGAGTTTACAACTGAGAATCCGAGATTGGGCAAACCAAGGCTATCGTCCGGCAGCGAGACGCGTGGCGAGACGCGCGGGCAGCCTGGCGTCGAAGATCCTGTCCTGCGCGCTTTTCAGGTTGTAGGGCGTGCGATGAAAGTGAACGATCATGGCGTCGGTGTCGAATAGAGCAAAGGCGGCACGCCAGTCGCCATCGCGGGGCTGTCCCACGGATCCCGGATTGACGAGATAGCGAGCGGAGGTCTTGAGCTGCAGGGGGACCGATTCCGCCTGTCCGACGGTCTTGTATTCGGGACGGAATCCATCGGCGGAAGAGCCGTTGGCGAAGAATCCACCTTGCAGGTGGGTGTGACCAAAAAAAGTCAGGGGAATGGACAAGGTGATCAGGGGTGCCAAGGCATCGCCCAGAGAGACGACGTATTCGTCCTCATCGTTGGGCGAACCGTGGACCAGTTGCACGTCAGGAAAATTCGGCAGAGGTACGGGACCGTGCGGCAGGGCGCGAAGCCACTGCAGGTTTTCAGGAGTGAGTTCGTTTCGCGTCCACAGGGCTGCCGCCGCGGCCATGGGGTTAAAGTCTTCCAGTTCCATGCCGCCGGTAGCTGCCTTGTCGTGATTGCCGCGGACAAAGGTGGTGCCGATTGCGCGCGAGTGATCCGCCACCTCGTTCGGACTCGCTCCGTACCCAACGATGTCGCCCAAGTTGACGACCAAATCGAAGGATGGAGCGTTGGCCAAGCACGCATCAAGAGCCTCAAGATTCGCGTGTATATCGCTCAGCAGAAGTATGCGCACGGGGCACCGGACAAGTTGCCGATTATAGCCCACTGGGCGCATTGATGATCGGACATCGAGCCCAATGCCCGTCGGCAACCTGCACCAGCGGGGGCAACGCTGCCGCACACTCCACCACGCGAGAGGTGCAGCGCGGCTCGAAGGCGCATCCGGAGGGCAAAGCGGCCAGCGCGGGCACGGTGCCTTCTATCGTCTCGAGAGGACGGGTGCGATCCGTCTTCAAATCGGGCACGGCATGGAGCAGGCCACGGGTATAAGGGTGGGCCGCGGCCCGAAAGATGTCGTGCTTGGCACCAAGTTCTACGAGGCATCCCGCATACATAACGGCGACGCGGTCTGCGACGTGCGAGACGACAGCCAGGTCGTGCGAGATGAACAGCATGGCGAGGCCAAACTTGGCACGAAGTTCGGCGAGCAGTTCAAGAATCTGGGCTTGGATGGTGACATCGAGGGCGGTCGTAGGCTCGTCTGCAATCAGCAACTGCGGACGGTTCACGATGGCCATAGCGATCACAATGCGCTGTCGCATCCCGCCGGAAAGCTGGTGGGGATAATCGCGGGCACGGGCCGACGGTTCCGGGATGGCGACATCGTTCATGGCATCGACGGCGCGCTTCCAAGCTTCACTCCTCGAAACTACATGGTGGGCAAGAACAGCTTCGGCGATCTGGTCTCCCACGCGCATGACGGGGTTGAGTGCGGTCATGGGCTCCTGGAAGATCATGGCCATGAGCGAGCCGCGGAGTTGGCGCATGGCGGTGTCGTCGAGGGAAGCGAGATCGCGTGCGTGCGCATTCTCGGTGAGTACGATTTCGCCGTCGACTTGGGCTTGTGGCGGGAGAAGGCGCATGATGGCCAGCGAGGTCACAGATTTTCCCGAACCGGATTCCCCCACGAGGCCGAGGACTTCGCCGCGAGCGATGGAGAAGCTCAGGTCACGAACGGCGGTGAGAAAAGATGTACGGACAGCAGATTGTCCGGGCGTCTGCAGGACGGCGGGGCTTCCTTTGCCCGGGAACCCGATGTTGAGGTTACGAATTTCTAGCAGCGCGGACACTGAGCCATGTTATCAGCCGGTAAAGCAGTCGAGCTCTTGCTCGACTGGACAGCCGAGGGTGGCTGTCCCTACATAGGGTCCTTCACAAACCTGGATAGCCCCAGGGGCTGTCCCTACGTGGTCCGTTACTGACCTAGGATTAGGGGGAGACCGTTCTTTGGGTTTCCTACTACTACTACTTTGGTGTTCGGACTCTTCGCTAAGGTCTCTGTGGCTTCGATGCCTTTCCATTCCAGCAGCGACGGGGTGATTCCCTGGGCCACGATCTGCTGGAAGTCGCGCACGCCTGCGGCTTCGATGCGCTTGCGCTGGGCTTCCTGCGTCTCTTTCTGCAGGCGGAAGTTCATGGCCAATGCTTCCTGCTCGGCCTGTTGCTTGGCTTCGATGGAAGCCTTGAGCGTGGCCGGGAGTTGGATATCGCGGAGCAGTACGTTTTCCACGGTGATGCCGCGCTTGGCCAAGGATTCATTTACCTGCTCAAAGATCTGCTTGGCGACCATTTCGCGTTCGCCGGTGTAGAGAGCGTTGGCGGTATGGGATGCGGTGGCCTCGCGGATCGCCGAACGCAGAGTGGGCTCGACCACAATGGTTTCGTAATCCCCACCGATTTTTTGAAAGACTTCCCCAGCGCGATCGGGACTGAGATGGTAAATCAGCGAGGTATCGAGGGCCATCATCAAGCCTTCGCTGGACGGCACACTCGCGGATTCCTTGAGCGTCTGCGTCTGGATCGACAGCTCGTTGTTGGTTTTCATCGGGTTAATGAGGTGGATGCCTTCGCCAAGTGTCTCATTGGTGACTCTGCCGAAAAGGGTCAGCACGCCGACATGACCTGTGCCAACGCGGGTCACGGAAGCGAAGAGCAGGATTACGATCACGAACGCGGCCACGCCCAAGCCGATCAGGCGCAGCAAGGTGCCAGTTGGGTTTCCGGTATCAATCACTCGGGTCCGAGTGGGATCAAAAATTGTCATCGCTATTCTCCCCGAGGGGATTTTAGAAATTACCAGCGCGAAGCATAAGTGCCTGGCGGGAGTCTGGCTGGAAAGGGCTGGGTTGGAATTGAGGGAGCAGGGCTCAGGGATTGGGGATCAGGGGGGTGAATCTTGCTCTGGCATCGCTGCATCTCTTACAGTATTGCTA
>QHVR01000301.1 GCA_003223595.1 Acidobacteriota bacterium | reverse complement strand
GCAAGGCGCTCGACTTTGCCACCAGAACCGCAAAGATCGATGCTCCAATGACATTCGCCACGAAAACTGTCCCCCAAAGACGCAACATGCGGACCAGATGTTTTCGCTCGTCAAGCACGAGCACCACCGGATACAGCGTGTTCTCAGTGAAGAGCTGAGCCCGTCCGATAATGACTGCAATGAAGCCCAATGGATAGGCCAGATAGCCAACCAGATCGCGCCATCCTCCGTCGCCGACGAAGGCACGTATGGAGGACACTCCCAGCGCGGTAAGTCCCATGGTGATGCCGCCCGCAATGCCGGAAAATCCCAGCTTCACTAGCGATCGACGAAGTTCGTTGCGTGCATTTTCCAGCGTGCCCTGGAGAATCTCATCCGCAGTGAAACGGCGGGTTTCTAGAGCCGGCGCTTCGCTATGAGTTGCCATTCAGTGTCACCTGTTCGAAAACTTGCGGAGCCGAACCTTTGTTGCCAAACGCACTGGCGACGCAAGCAAGAATAGATGCGAACGCGGCGAGGGTTGAGCGTACAGACTTCTGCCGATTCTGAGGGCCGGTAGCAGTAGGTACTCTCGCAAGGTCGCGATGCAGGACGAGCCTGTCCGCGAGGAGTGACTGCACACAGTGGCCCTTGCCGGGCCTTTGCAGTTTGACCGGCTTGGAAGCCATTCTCGCTCGCCCTGCGTCCGCACTTCACCGTCCCGAATTACTTCTCCTTCCTGAGGTTCTTACGGCTTCCAGTTGATTCTCCTGGTGACCTCTAGAGCCCATGCTGTTCAATGGCAATCGCCAATGCGTCGGGACCATAGGCCGGACCGGCCGTCCCGATCAAAGGAGAGTCATGCAATCGATGAAGGCTGTGGCAATCGGTTTAATTGCTTTTGTCATCACGCTGCCCCTGGGATGTAATCGGCAGCAAGCGCCCGATGTAAGCAGTGACATTCGTCATGCCTTGGATCAAGCTGGTCTGAAGAATGTGAGAGTCAGCCAGGACAGAGTGAAAGCAGTCGTCAGTCTTACCGGCGACGTGGCTACGGATGCAGATAAGTCGCGTGCAGAGACCATTGCGCACTCCATTGCCGGCGATCAGGTCGTCTCCAACGAGATCGGTGTGCGTCCCAATGGCGACCAGTCAACGGCGCGGAAAGTCGATTCAGACTTGGACTCTGCCGTCGACAAGAATTTGGACGCAATGCTGGTACAGCACCGGTTGAAAGATAACGTCCGTTACGACGTCAAGAACGGGGTGGTGACGCTGAAAGGCAATGTGGCCTCCGAAGCCCAGCGAACCTCAGTAGAGAAGCTGGCCAAGAACGTCCCGAACGTGAAAGAGGTCGTCAACGAGCTTGACGTAAAAACGCAGAGAGCCACCACCAGGAGATAGCCGGCAGGATAGCAACAAAAACAGCCTGCTTCCTTGTCGGGAAGCAGGCTGTCGTATTTCGCAGTTCTCGCGGGATCTCTAGACCGTGCGTCCTCGCGCCAGGTGCATGATCAGGGAGATCAGGAACAGGATCAGGAAGATCACGAAGAGCAGCTTGGCGATACCGGCTGCGGCAACCGCCACCCCTGCGAACCCCAATACCCCGGCAATTATCGCGATGACCAAAAATACCAACGACCAGTAAAGCATAGCTTTTCCTCCAAGGCTGCCATGTTAAACAGACAGTCACAACGAGAAAATCGAATAAACCGTGTATGCCTGAATCTGAGCGGCTGTATCGGAAGGAAGGAGCAGGTGCCGGTCCGTCCCAGAGGACCGGCACCCGCTTGGGGGGCGTTGTGTCGAGTAGAGATTGCAGACTAGCCCGTCCGTATTGGCGTTCAAATAGGGTGAAAACTGTATCTTTCCTTGCAGCCGGCTAGGGGAACGAGGTAACTCATGTAGGACAGCCAAGGCTTCCTGAGTAGCGCAAAAGCTCGACTGGACCTTGCGGGGTAGCGCAATGCCGAGCTACATAAACACTTTAAGCGCCGGCTATCGGGAAACTTCTGCCCCTGTTTACTGCCTACGCTGGATAGGAGCAATTCCTTCTCAAGGTTAGCTTTATCTGGCAAGGGAGTGTTCCCCGGCGGAACACCAACGAGGACAACATGCGACGAACTCTTTCCGTAGGGCTGCGATGTCTCCTGGCAGGCAGCATTTGCTCACTGCTATTGGGAGCGAGCTGGGCCGCCGATGACAGCAACAAATCCGACATCACCAAGCGGATTGATGCCTCGGCGAAAGTGTTGAACGAGATCATGGCGACTCCCGACAAAGCAATCCCCGACAAGGTAATGAGTAAAGCGAAGTGCCTTGCCGTAATCCCATCAATGGTGAAAATTGCGATCGGCTTTGGCGGTAACCATGGTAAGGGCGTAGCTACATGCCGTACAGCCAATGGCTGGAGCGCTCCTGCCCCGATCACTATTACCGGCGGCAGTTGGGGCCTTCAACTTGGGGGTCAAGCGGTGGACCTGGTCATGGTCGTCATGAACCAGGAGGGTATGGATCATCTGCTGGCGAGCAAGTTCAAGCTCGGGGCCGATGCTTCCGCAGCAGCAGGACCGATCGGTCGGGATGCTGGTGCTGACACCGACATCAAAATGCGGTCTGAAGTTCTCACCTATTCTCGGGCACGCGGCTTATTCGCCGGCGTTGACCTCAGTGGCGCCGCGCTGACGCAGGACAAGGACGAGACTCGGCTGCTGTACGGCAAATTTGTTCCGTTCGCCGACATTCTTCACGGCGGGGTGGAACCAACGGCTTCGAGCGAGCCATTTTTAGCAGCGGTCAGAAAGTATTCGGCACAAAGCAAGGAATCAAGCAAGAACCAGCAAAATTCGGGAACATTGTCCGCTTCGAAGTAGGGTTATTGGTAAATAGGAGTCCGACTCCAACAGAGAGGTTTCTATGTACACAATTCTTCTGGTGGTTCTGATTTTGCTGTTGCTCGGCGCGCTGCCCACGTGGCCGTACAGCCGGGCGTGGGGGTATTACCCAAGCGGAGGACTGGGATTGATCGTGGTTATTGTGATCATCCTGCTTCTGGCGGGACGGCTTTGATGTGAGGGTTGTAGGGCTCCCTTTTTTTGACTTTGAGTGGTGAGAGTCACCTCGATCCCACCGCACGTTTTACCAAGCAATGCAGGGTGAAGCAGGAAGACAGAATCATGCAGCGGACATAGAAGTGAGCGCCGCGCAAAAAACCTGCAGCGCATCGATCCGCACCAGGACCTGTGTCAGGAGCAGTCATGTCGAGCCATCAAAATTCTGCCTACAACAATGAATCGTACTTTCAGCTGCCAGGCCGCGTCGTTGGCCCGTCACGACCGAACGATCCTCGAGCCTTGCGCGCGGCAGCTAATCGAGCGCCACGGATCGGCCGCCCCCCGGAGCAAATCTGGGGACAGTACAACAACTATCGCGCGAACGGTGTGGCTGTTTCCGCGATCATTCACATTGCAGTCATCGGTCTGCTGCTCAGCGGTATTTTTGTCAGTCATCAAATCACCGAGCGCAAGGAGCGCCAGGTTGTGACGCTGGTTGCACCCCCTCCGGAATCGTATGCTTTGCCAGTTGCCAAGAAGGTGATTAGTGGAGGCGGAGGTGGCGGCGATCGCGACCCCATTCCTGCTCCGAAGGGCCAGCCTCCCAAAGCTACACTGGAGCCACAGATTACTCCGCCTGCCATCGTTATGCGAAACCCGGCACCGAAGCTTACGGCGCAGCCGACCGTAGTCGCGCCTCCTTCTGTTCATGTGGCCGAGAACCACATGCCAACATTGGGTACCGCGACGAGTACAGTCATGCCGGCAGCGCCTCCGTCGAACGGAACTGGTGCGGGTGGAGGTATCGGCTCGGGATCGGGCGGCGGCGTGGGAGTTGGCCATGGCCCTGGAATTGGCGCGGGCAGTGGCGGTGGCATCGGTGGCGGAGTCTACAAGGTAGGTGGGGGCATCTCTGCTCCTACGGCCGTGTCGGCGCCTGATCCACAGTACACGGAAGAAGCGCGCCGGGCGAAGAAGCAAGGAACCTGCACTCTCTGGCTCATTGTTGACTCAGCTGGTCATCCCCGTGACATTCGGGTTGTGCGTGGACTTGGGTTCGGCCTGGATCAAAAAGCCATTGACGCAGTGCGAAACTGGAAGTTTAACCCGGCTCTTAAAGATGGCAGACCCGTGGACGTGCAGATCAGCGTAGAGGTGGAATTTCACCTCTACTGATTGCGGAATGTCAATCGGTTGCTGTCCTTATAACTCAGTGGAAGTGTTCATGATCGCTCACTGATCCCCCAAAATCCGCGCTGGTCGCGGATTTTGGCTGTTTGGGGAGAAATTCCTGCGACCGCGTTCCAAGATGAAGTAAGGGGTCTTACAGAGTCTCCTGCAAGGCTTTACAGATGTGACCCGATAGAAGGAATTCGCTCCTTTTTCTACTCTCCATACATGTTCGCCACATGTGCTCTGTAGGGCGAACAACTTTCAGGGACCTGAAGGAGAAAAACCGTGGCGACCTGTGCAATACCTGCGACAGAAGCGAATGTCATCCCCGCGTCCGGACCGAAAACTCGTGACGATTCTCAGACCAACCTCGTGAAGCGAGCGCAAGCAGGCGATGAGCAAGCGTTTGCAACTTTGTTCCAGCAGCACAAGAATCGCGTCTACTCCGTGTGCCTCCTCATGACGAAGGATGTGGCCGAAGCCGAAGATCTGACTCAGGAGGCATTCCTTCAGGTATTCCGAACGGTGAGTTCGTTCCGAGGGGACGCAGCCTTTTCCACCTGGCTGTACCGGGTCGCGGTGAACACGGTGCTCATGAAGCTGCGCCGGCGCAAATCGCCTCCAACAGTTTCGCTGGATGAACCCGTGAATTCGGAATCACCCTCGCTGCATCGTGATTTTGGAAAAGCGGATCCCGAACTCTCGGGTGTGGTGGACCGCATTGCGCTGCGTCGCGCACTGCAGGAACTTCCAGAAGGATGCCGGACCATCTTCGCCCTGCACGAAGTGGAAGGGTACCAGCATCACGAGATTGCGCAGCTGCTGGACTGCTCGATCGGCAACTCGAAATCGCAGCTGCACAAAGCGAAGTTGAAGATGCGTGCGCTGCTGTTTCCCAAGACGAAGATCCGCCGGCGCTCGAGCAAGAACGGCAATGCGGCTAAGCTGGCCTTCTAGACACAGCAATGGTACGTGGCAAGCGAGAGCAGTTTGCAATTTCGTTTTTCAGGGAGTCATTCAGACGTGGTAGGGGCAGTTGTAATCGTCGGGTCGAGCGGGGAAGGCGGGGCCGAAAGGCAGCTGTCTTCATCGACCATGCAGTTTGAGCACGGCTGTTTGGCGTGCATCGAGTTGCT
>QHVR01000300.1 GCA_003223595.1 Acidobacteriota bacterium | reverse complement strand
TGTTGCTGGATTCCGCGGGAGCGCTGCTCTACACCACCAGTTACATACTGGTGGGTTACGTGAGCCGCGATTTTCTGGCAGCCACATTACGAAATTTCTATGCGGCGGGCCGCGTGATGGAAGTGCTGGTGGCGATCGCAATCATCGTTTACGCCGCTTACTGGCTCCGCCAAATTATCAAGTACAGGGCCTATAACGTAGTGCCACGGATTCAGGTTGCAGAACTGGCGGCCCGGCTCGCTGCCGGAGGTACCGACAAGATAAAGATCGTGGACGTCCGCAGTCATGGGTACTACGATGTCGGCGCCGAGCGGATTCACGGATCCATCCGCATTGAACCGAGCAATCTCGACGAGGAGATCAAGAATCTTCCCAAGGACGCCGAGTTTTATCTTTACTGTACTTGAACGCGCGAAGCGACCAGCGCCCGGGTGGCGCATCTGCTGCGGGAAAGAGGATTCAACGCGTTCGTGATCGTGGGCGGACTGAGCGCCTGGCTGAAAGCGGGCAAGCCGCTGGAGTCGGTGCCTAAGAACGATTTGGTGAAGCTGCCGACATTCTCGTGATTTCGTAATTGGGTGATTTGGTAATTGAGTAATTTAAAACCCTCCTGCCCTTCTTCAATCTCTCACTCAATTTCTCAATTACTCAATCCCCAATTACCCAATTTCTTCTCCGAGTGTACAATTGGGCGGTTTTGCCATGGTGAGCCTTCCGGCGAATGGGGCGGTCGGAGCGATCCAGACGGAAGACGCCATGTCGCCGTCCGCCAACCACAATTCCGCCATGAACCGCGTGCTGTTCCTCATGGCGCTTTCCGTTCTCATCAACTACATCGACCGCAGCAATCTCTCGATTGCCGCGCCGCTGATTAAAGATGAACTTGGGATCAGCGGAACGCAGCTGGGCACGTTGCTATCGGCCTTCTTTTACACGTACGGGTTATTGCAGATTCCTGCCGGGTGGCTGGTCGACCGCTTCGACGTGAAGTGGGTTTTCGCGTTGGGATTCTTTGTCTGGTCGGCTTCGACCGCGGTTACAGGACTGTTGCATGGGTTCGCAGCCCTGTTGATAGCGCGCGTGGTGCTCGGAGTGGGCGAGTCGATTGCCTTTCCTTCATACGGCAAAATTATAGGCAGCCATTTCCAGGAGAGACAGCGGGGATTTGCCAATGCCATTGTGATGACCGGACTGGCTCTGGGCCCGGCGCTCGGAATGTGGATCGGGGGCAACGTCATTGGACGTTTTGGATGGCGGCCATTCTTCATCGCTCTCGGAGCGATCGGGTTGCTCTGGCTGGTGCCATGGTGGATATGGATGCCCCGCCGCCCCACGGGTCAGGCGAAATCCACTAATGGCCTGGGAATATCAGGCATTCTCGCGATATTGCGCCAGCGCTCCGCGTGGGGCACGTGCATTTGCCTGTTCAGTTTCAACTACACCTCGTACCTGCTCGTGACGTGGCTTCCCTTCTACCTCACTCGAGAGCGAGGCCTATCCATGCGCGAGATGGCCCGCGCAGGAGGTTTGGTTTACCTGCTCTACGCGGCTGCGTGTGCGGGGTTCGGAAAGCTGTCGGATATTTGGGTGAACGGCGGAACGTCTCCCACCATCGTGCGCAAAACCTTGGCAACTGCGGGATACACCGGGATGGGACTCTTCCTGGCAATCACGGCAATCGCGCCCAGTCGCGTGTTTCTATGGACGCTGGCCGCGACGGCGATCTTCCTGGGGATGGCGACGTGCAACATCTGGGCCATGACGCAAACCTTGGCGGGACGGGAAATGGTGGGGCGCTGGACGGGCATCCAGAACTTTGTGGGAAATTTTGCCGGGGCCGTTGCGCCATGGCTTACCGGATTCCTGCTTGATCGCACGGGACATTTCTCCTGGGCTTTCTTCATCACGGCCGTCATGGCCTGGATTGGGGCGCTTAGCTGGGTATTTATTGTGGGCCGGATTGAACCTGTGGAGTGGTCTTCGAACGCCGAGCTCTCGCAATAACCTGCTTGTGTGTCCCGCTTATGCGACAAGGACACATGGGCATCTGCGCGCCCGTAATAAAATATCGGCATGGCACAGGAAGTCGAGATCAAGTTTCCGGTAGATAAAGTTCAGGCCCTGACTCGCAAGCTGCGGAGCGCCGGATTTCGTCTGGAGACGCGGCGCACTCGTGAAATGAATACGCTTTACGATCTGCCCGGCGCGGTTTTACGCAGTCGCAAAGAACTGCTGCGGCTTCGGCAGTACGGATCTGACTGGAAACTGACCCACAAGAGTGGCTCGAAACGAGAACGCCACAGCAGCCGCGAGGAGTTGGAGACGGGTGTGGAAGACGGCAAGTCCATGCACGAGATCCTGCAGGCCCTGGGCTATTCGCCATCCTTCCGCTATGAAAAATTCCGCGCGGAGTGGAGTGATGGCAAAGGCAACGTAGTGGTGGATGAAACGCCGATCGGGAATTTTTGCGAAATCGAAGGAAAGCCTCGGTGGATCGATGCTACGGCGAAGAAACTCGGGGCGCGTCACGAAGATTACATCACCAAAAACTACGCTACGTTGTTCGCGGAATGGAAAAAGCGAACCGGAAGTGCCGCGCGGGAGATGACCTTCAAAGCAGTCAAGAAGTAAGGGGCGTGCCCGGCTGGTCGCGCACTCGCCCTGGAGTTCCACTACATCAAGACCGGAAGAAGTTGCGACCTTCGTCAAATCCATAGACTGCTATGTTCTCGGTTCCCGCACGGCTACGAACACGCGCTGGAACTGGGCTGGCCCTACGGCGATACCCCAGTCGTAGTGGTCACCACCAGAAAATTGGGCAGGCGAGCACAAGGAAGAGCATCGAGTTCTATTCCGGCGATCTCAACACGTGGACGAAATCAGGTTAACGATTGCTCCCGTCCTGTTAGGCGAAGGCCTGCGCCTGTTCGACGGCTCCCAGAAGGACAAGAGGTGGAACTTAAAGAATGTAATCGCCTATAAGAACGGCTTCGTCGAACTCTCCTACGCCGCCCTGGCGGCGTGAAAGCGATGCGCAGATTTAGGAAACTTTCTTCAATGCTGTTCCTTCATCTGCTCAACCGAATGAACTCGACCGCCAAGACGAGCCAGTAGCGTGAGTTCTTGCTGGATCTCCAGCAGCCGTTCTTGCCGTTGCCCGTGAGCAACATGCGCTGACGCATCTTGTCCCCGTTCCCGTCGATACCGCTCGTTCAATTCTTGAAGCTGCGCAATTTCGGACCGAAGCCCGGCAATCTTTTCGCGAAGAACCTCGAGATGCTCCATAGGTTTAAGAATAGCATTCCGAAAGCTTCCGCGTCAGACGGCCCATTCAAGCTCGATTGGAACGTGTCTTGTGTAGGGCACGGCTTCAGCCGTGCCATGACGGGCGAACAAATCTGCGGGCTTTAGCCCCTTTTTCTGGCAGAAGCGCTGCTACGACCAACATTCGCAAGCATGCGCCCTTCCTAGAGAAACTCCACTACATTCACCAAAAGCCGGTGAACCGGCGATCATGCTTGACTCTATACTCGGATTCCGATATAACGACTTCCGACTATGAAGCAGGATTTCGACCAATTCCTCCCTTTGTCCGCCGCCGCCCTGCATATCCTGCTCGCGCTGGCCAGCGAAGATCGTCACGGATACGGCATCATGCGGGAGGTGGCCCGCCAGTCGGACGGCCGTTACAAATTGGGTCCCGGCACGTTGTACGACAATCTTCAAAAACTGCTCGCGCAGGGCATCGTGGAAGAGCGCTCGCCACGCTCTCCCGATGACGATCCCAGGCGCCGCTACTATCGCCTGTCCCGCTTTGGTCGCGGACTCCTTTCCACCGAGATCGCGAGACTCGAAGGCGTGGTCCGCGAAGCGAAGTTGCATCTCCATATCGGTCCCGAGAGGGCATGATGACCCGCGCCATCTATCGCTCACTGATTTGCTTGCATCCACCCGCCTTTCGCCTGCGCTTCGAGGATGAACTTCTTTGGATATACGACGAATCCACCGACACATCAGGCGCAGCGCTTGTGTATGACGCCGCCATCTCTCTGCTGCGGCAATGGCTCATGCGCTCAGGAATGTGGAAGTGGTTGCTAGGCGGTATCGGCGCGGTGGTGTACCTCCTGATCGGATTCGGAAGCTTCTTGTTCAACTGGCCTATACGCTCTCCGTGATGCCGAAGCTCTGAGTCGGCCATTTTTTACGAGGAGGTCAGGCAATGAGAAGGTGGATTCAGAGAATCTCGTGCATATTTCTGGCTCTGCTACTGCTGACCCTGTTGGCGGGCTTTACCTATGAACAGGTCGGGCGAGCCACCGATGCCAGTCAACTGCCTCCACGAGTTGGACGGGCCGTCGACATCGGGCGACGCACTCTAAATCTCTACTGCTCTGGCCAGGGTTCTCCGACCGTGATCCTTGAACCGGGAGGCAACTCGCCCGGTTACTCGTGGCTGTTGCAACAATCCAAGATGGCAGCGTTCACTCGTACCTGCTGGTACGACCGCGCGGGCGTAGGTTGGAGCGATCCGCCATCCTCTCCCCGAACCAGCGCCAGCATCGTGAGCGATCTGCACGAGGCGCTACACCGCGCGGGCATTCTGCCGCCCTATGTGATGGCAGGTGGTTCGGTCGGCGGAGAATACGTTCACATCTATGCGGCGCATTACCCCTCGGACGTTGCCGGTCTGGTCTTGATCGATTCCGCGGTTCCGGACATGCATGAACCCGACTACGCGTTATCCCCTCTAAATCGCATGTCGGGCCGCAGCAGACACCTGATTTGCGTGGCCCTGCCGGCCGCGGCGCGACTCGGCATAATTCGATTCGCGGCGAGTCGAGAGCGGCGCCCTGCTCCGCCCGATTTCACCGCGGACCAAGCGAGCGTACTGACCAAGCTCGAAGCACAGCCGAAGGCTTTCATGGCGGACGCCGAGCAGGGTTGCGCAGCAACCGACCAAGGCAGAATCGTTCCCAGAGAAGGCGGCGGTAACCCCGATATCAACGACGCTGCCAAAAACGCAGGCAGCTTAGGTGATCGCCCGCTGGTCGTACTCACAGCAGGCAGGTATTGGGCTCCTCCCGGCCTCGAAAAAGAAGCAGCGGAATATCACGAGATTCAAGTTCATCAATTACAGATGAGCCTGGTGCGCTTATCAACACGTGGTCGACAGGTAGTCGTAGATGCGGACCATGGCATGTCACAATCGCCGGAGTCCATAGTCATAGCAGTAAAGCAAGTAGTCGACGAAGTGCGTGCCAATAAACACTGAGGCACGAGTCGAGGTGGGACGGGATTGCGTGGGATAGTGGCTGAGCATTTGCGGAGATCCAGCCAAGAAAGCATTCAGCCATGCCGACGTTGCAGCATTATGCCCGTCCCGGCTAAATTAGCTGCGAGAGAGTTGGAGCCATCTATGAAAAGGCCCGCCCAGGACAATTCTGCCTCCGCAATCCTCGACGCCAAGATCAGCGAACTCGGCGACTGGCGCGGGAAGACGCTCGCGAAAGTCCGCCAACTCATTCACCAGGCAGACCCTGAGATCGTCGAAGAGTGGAAGTGGGTCAAGGCAACCTCGCTCGGGACTCCGGTCTTTTCCCACGGAGGCCTGGTTTGCACCGGCGAGACCTACAAGGACGTCGTCAAGATGACCTTTGCCAAGGGCGCT
>QHVR01000299.1 GCA_003223595.1 Acidobacteriota bacterium | reverse complement strand
GCGAATCAGTTCCGGACAATACGAAGCCTGAGCCATGGAAACAGATCGCAGCCGGACTCGCGCCTTTTCAAGTCACGTATGACGAGGGAGTGAAGGTCGGATACAAGTGGTACGACGCCGAGAAAAGGCCGGTGCTGTTCCCCTTCGGGCACGGCCTTTCCTACACCACGTACTCGTACTCCAATTTGAAAGTGGAACCTGGAAAGACTCCGCGGGTGACCTTCACGGTGAAGAACACAGGGAAACGCGCCGGGGCTGAAGTGGCCGAAGTCTATGCTTCCCTGCCCGCAGCTGCGGCTGAACCGCCGAAGCGCCTGGTGGGTTGGAGCAAGGTGACGCTGAAACCGGGCGAGTCCAAGCAAGTGACGGTGGAGATCGAGCCCAAGTATCTCTCCATCTTCAACGTGGAGCAGAATGGCTGGCAATTGCTTCCCGGAGAGTACGGCTTCATGGTGGGCGGGTCATCGCAAAACTTGCCGCTGAAGCAGACAGTGAGCCTGCAATAGCCCGCGGGCCGCAAAAGCTTCAGGATTGTGCTTCTGTGGCCGCAGCCAGGACTTCGGGAACGACGCTGTCGACGTCGGCATCCGTGGTTCGATGATTCACGATGCAGGCTCGCAGGCAGAACTTGCCGTTAAGAGTCGCATTGGACAGGTAAACTCGCCCGCGCTCGACCACCCGCTTCAATAGCGAGGCATTGAAGCGGTTGAGATCTTCCCCCGAAAGCTGCCTTGTCCCGCGGTGGCGGAAGCACACGGCGCTTAACGCCACCGGGGCAAGCAGTTCCAACTGAGGCTCGCGCCTGACGGACTCTGCGAGCCGCTGAGCCTGCGCCAGATCTTTTCGAATGGATTCTCGAAAAGCTGCTATGCCGTGATAACGAAGGGACAGCCACAATTTCAGGGCGCGAAATCTTCTCGACAGTTCCAGCGACTCTTCGAAAAATGCAAAACCTTCGACGGGGTCGGCAGTCAGCGAGCGGGCGTAATCCCCGGTATGCGAAAAAGCTTTCTGAGCAGCCTGAGATGAGCGGTAGAGCAGGCATCCGCAGTCCAGTGGCTGATAAAGCCACTTATGCGGATCCAGCGAGATCGAGTCGGCCAGTTCGAGGCCTGCAAATTGGTCACGTTCAGCAATCGCTGCTAAAGCGCCGTAGGCACCATCGACGTGAAACCATGTTCCGTTGCGATGTGCGATTTCTGCGATTTCGCGGAGAGGATCAATCGCGCCGGTGCTGACCGTTCCGGCCGACGCAACCACCGCCACCGGAGTCTTGCCGGCCGCAAGATCCTGACGCATGCGTTTCTCCAGCTCGCTTGAAATCATTCGGAAGGATGCATCGACAGGAATCCGGCGCACGTTCTCGCGGCCGATTCCCAGGAGGGCTACGGCTTTCGGGATCGACATGTGGACTTCATCCGAGGCGTACACAAGCATTCCGGGACGAATTCCCTTTTCATTGGCGGGTGCTTTGGCCTCGCGAGCCATTGCGAGTCCCATCAAGTTAGCGGATGAGCCACCACCCGTGAGATGGCCACGCAAATCAGGGCAGCCGATCGCTTGCCCCAGCCAACTCACGACCGTTTGCTCGATGGCGACCGCCGCTGGACCTGAGCGCCATGCGGTGACATTTTGATTGAGAACACTGGCCAGCAGATCGGCAACGGCACCGACAGGCTCCCCGGAGCCGAGCACGTAACCGAAGAATCGTCCGTTTTGCGCACGCGAGAGGCGGATAATTTCCGGTAAGTTCGCCAGCGCTTCCTCGCCCATTCCCTGTTCCGGCAGCGCGCCCCCAAAGATGTTGAGGGTTTCAGGGCCGCGGGTTCCCGGAGAGATTCTCTGCCCATCCAGATTCTCGAGATAGTTGGCGGCCAGGTCCGTGATGCGTTCTGCCAGGCGGCGAAAGTCTTCACCGGAGACTTCGATTGGATTCCTCAATGATCAATCACCTTCGCCGTCAGGAAAGAAAGTGTGCCTGGGCTTCGGCATCGGCGCAGAGCCTCGCTGATCGTGCCAGAGCACCCGATTCAAACTGGCGGCATTTGCGGCATCGGGCCGTGAGAAATCCATTTTCGAGGAAATGTTTGCCCCGGGAGAATCTTTGCGGTTGGTCTCGTAAATGAGTCCATTGCGCAGATTGCGGAAATCCGCCTTGAACGCGGGCTGATCGCCCGGGCCTGTGAACAGTCCGCTCATCACGGGCGCATACGCATCATTCTGATTCATGGGAGGCAACCCGAGCAGAACCTCGATGGTGTGAACCATGTTCACCGTGGTGTAGAAGCGATGCTCGACGTTCGGCCGCGCCGCCGAACCTGGCGAATACTTGCTGATCACTCGACGTGGTCGGCTCCATTCTGTGCATCATCTTCCAGGACGAGAATCGCAGTGTCCTCCCAGAAAGGGCTGTGCGAGACGGCATCGACCACACGGCCCAGAGCGAGATCGTTGTCCGCGACATTCGCGGCTGGCCGCGCTTTGTCCGGGCGCGTGCCGCCTGTGTGGTCGTCAGGCAAGTACAGCAAGATGAAAGATAGCTTCGTGCGCGCGAACGTAGGCGCCAAACTCATTCAAGAATTCATCCGCTCGCATCTGGTCGGGGTAATCGGTATTGAAGTCCGGGTACAAAGGATCGAAGTGATCGCGCAGCACCGCCTTGGTGGGCTTGACGCCGCTGAACAGCGGAACTGTCCAAGGCCAGGGACTGCGTCCTCCATGAGGGTCGCCGACATTCGGCGGCAGAGTGTCGCCCTGATGCAACTCTGTCCGCGAACATTTACTCTCCTGTCCCGAGGGAGTTCCTTCCTGGGGCTTCGCCGACTTCCGGCGAGCGTTGCACCATTGGGCATTCACGAACTCTCCATAAACGCGAAAGCTCATGTGATTGCGATCTAGATTGTCCCAGATAAAACCTGTGCCCGGATCGTCCACGTCCGACTGCTTATGGTCCAAGGGATACTCATCGCCGACCTGGCCTTGAAAATCGTAGGTGCGCTCTTTACCCCGATAGGCAATCTGCCAGGTCTTCTCGTTGTAATCGGAGGTGATGGCCGCCATTGACCAGACGTGGCCGTCTCCCGAGACTTCTCCGCTGTCATAGAAGTTATCGAGCACCCCGAATTGCAGAGCGAGTTTATGCTCGTTGGGGGTGATGTCCTCGCCGTACATGGTCAGCGAAGGATCACCATTGCCGATTTTCAGATCGCCGAGAATCTGATCGTAGGTGCGGTTTTCCTTGAGCACGTAGATGACGTGCTTGATCGGATTCTGTCCGCCGGTGAAGGCAATGGTTCCGGGATCACTGTGAAAGAGGTTGTCCCGCTCGACCGTGTCCGTCAGTTGCGGAAGTTGCTTCAGTGTGGAGGCAATGTTCAGGCGCGCGATAGAACCTCTGAGCAGGCTGGCGATGTAGGCGTGCTGGTGGCGCCTGAGTTCGGAGGCGGTCTTACCCATTTGCTTGTTGGGCCCGGTGCCCTGCCCCTTGGCAGTGGTGATGAGAAGGTCGCCGCTATGGACAGCCAGCGCACTGGGATACCAGTCCGTCGGAATAAAACCCAGAGCAGGCTGCGCTGCTTGCGAGTTGGAACCGGGGCTCGCCGCCCCGGTGTCGAACACCGCGACCGCATCCAGCGAAGAAGTGGCTGCGAACAGATATTTGCCATCCGAGGATTGTGCGAGCGCAGTGGGATAGGTGCCAGAGAACTTCTGCGAGGGTGATGTAGTCGAAAGAAATGCGGACACTGTGCCGTCGCTGGTCGAGACCTCGGCTACTTGATCGAGATTGGAGAGCGCGACATACAGCGTCTTTTCGTCCGGACTCAACAACATCGCCGTGGGATGCGAGCCTGGAGCGAGCGGATCCTGCGGTTGCTTCAGTTTGATCCAGCCCGTCACCTTGCCGTTGCCTAAGTCCAGTTCGGCTACTTGAGAGGCATTCCACAAGCTGCACCAGGCGCGGCGCCCATCGCGACTTGCGATCACGGTGTACGGAAACGACGACGGCACCAGGTCATTGGTAGTCAGGTCGAAGCTCTGCAGAATTTTCCCGGTTGCGGGATCCAGCAGCACAACATTGTCGGACAAATTATTGGCGACGAGAAGTTTGTCGTGACCGCCGTCAGAGATAATCGCCATGCCCGCAGGATATGGAATCGCCGAGTGCGGAGGCGCCGTGAGACCCACCGCCAGTTTCTTACCCGCAGGCAATGCCTGCGGTGGAATCGGAATGAATTTCTCAGGCGCTACTTTGCCCTGCGCGAAGCTGTAAACGGCGATTCCGTTCCCGGTATTTCCCGACCGCGCGCCCGTCGGATCGGTCAAAGAACCGACCGAAGCGTACAGATGCTTTCCGTCGGAGCTGAACGCGAGCCCAATGAAATAGCTCTGGTGGGCGTCCTCGGGAAGCCGTGCGTCGGGGAAATCCGCGATCTGATTGGTGCTGAGATTGAGGACCGCAACGGACTGGTGCCCCAGAGTTTCCTGCGTCCCATGGCCATCATTGAGGAGCGCGGCGTAATGTCCGTCGGGGCTGAGCACCATCGTCACTGGAAAACTGTTGGTGCTGCCAACGTGTCCGGGCGTTGGGACTGTGAGTTGCTTGCTGGTAGACAGGTTGATGGTCGAACCCTGCTCTTGTGCGAAGGCCAGTGAACTGGGGAGAATCAGGAAAATACAAATCCGAATAAGAGAGCGAATCACGGCGCCTCCGCGACCTGAAATTCGAGAGGTGATGAGCGTAATGCAAGGCGCAATGGGCGGTCAAAGGCGAACGGGCTTCGTAATGTGCGCGACTGTTCTTTCATACCTCCGCGTCAGCGACCGGACAGTCTCGCACTGGGAGCGGGCGACTCTTCTTCCGGATGGACATTGTGGCGCACGTCGGAACCCTGCACCCAGAAGATGACGTCCTCAGCGATGTTGGTGGCGTGGTCAGCGACGCGCTCCAGATTGCGCGCCACTAGGAGAGCATCCAGCGCTTGGCGAACGATCTCCGGATGATCGTTCATGCACTTCACCAGCTGAATAAAGGCATCGTCGCGCATCCGATCGATAACGTTGTCCATCTCCAGCACGGCGTGAGCAAGTTCAACCTTACCTTCAATGAATGACTCCAACGCACGCCGCACCATGGCGCTGACCGCAGTCCCCATGCGCCCGATATCTACGGGGAGATCGGCCGCCGGAAGTTCGACCATATCCATTACGCGCTCGGCGATATTGACTGCCTGATCGCCTACGCGCTCCAGGTCAGAATTGATCTTCGTGACCGCCAGGATGAAGCGCAAGTCCACCGCCATCGGTTGCTGCATTGCGAGCAAATCGAATGCCGCTTCGTCGATCTCTCGTTCGGCCGTGTTGATCAGGCTCTCGCTCTCCAGCACCATCTGGCAGCGGGTGAGGTCGCGTTCCACGTAGGCTTGGCGAGCACGGTCGACGGCCTGCTCCGCCAAGCCTCCCATGCGAAGCAATCGCTGCCGTAGATCATCGAGCCCTTGCTGAAAGCGCGTGCGCATTTGCCCCAACCTTCCCGTTATCCGAACCGGCCGGTAATGTAGTCTTCCGTCTTTTTATCGGACGGCTTGGTAAAAATCTTCTCTGTCTTGTCAAACTCGATCAACTTGCCTAGCAGGAAAAAGCCCGTGAACTCAGCCACACGCGCCGCCTGCTGCATGTTGTGCGTGACAATCACGATGGTATACCGCTCCTTCAACTGGAAGATCAACTCTTCGATTTTGCCGGTCGAGATGGGATCCAGGGCGGAACAAGGTTCGTCCATCAGGAGAACTTCTGGCTCGACCGCGAGCGCGCGGGCAATGCATAAACGCTGTTGCTGGCCTCCGGAAAGGCTCGCGCCGGATTTCTTATGCAAGTCATCTTTCGCTTCATCCCAGAGAGCGGAGGCTTCGAGCGATTGCTGCACAATTTCGTCCAGTTTGCCCCGGTTGCGGAAGCCATTCAACTTCAATC
>QHVR01000403.1 GCA_003223595.1 Acidobacteriota bacterium | reverse complement strand
TTGGCGGCAACGCTGGAGAACACAACTCGTGGAGCTTTTCCTCTGACGTCTGCAAGCACTGCGAGCAGGCTGGATGCCTCGAGGCTTGCCCCACCGGCTCAATTGTGCGGACGGAATTCGGCGGAGTTTTCATCCAACCGGATGTCTGCAACGGTTGTGGCTACTGCGTCACTGCGTGTCCATTTGGGGTTGTGGAGCGCAATGAGAAGGATGGTCGCGCCTTCAAATGCACCTTCTGCTATGACCGACAGAAAGTCGGATTGCAGCCTGCGTGCGCGAAAGCTTGTCCCACGGAATCCATCAAATTCGGAGAAATTGAAGATCTCCGCCGCGAGGCGCAGTCGCGAGTGGAAGAGTTGCATCGGCGCGGCATGGGCGATGCCACCATCTATGATCCTCTTGACACCAGCGTGGAAGGAACGCATGCCTTCTTTATCGTTCGCGGCGATCCTCGAACCTACAATCTTCCCCCGGCGCCGGAAGTTCCGACTGTGTATTTGAAAAAGAGCTGGCGTTCGTCCGCTATCGCCGCAGGCCTGCTGCTGGGCGGCACCCTCGTGGCTTTTCTTTCCGATGGAGCCCGTCACGACGGGAGGGCGCGATGAGCGATCTGCTACGATTGCGCGACATGGAAGCAGGCGATTCCCGGCGCGAGCAGCGGCTCGACGAAATAAGACGCGAGGCAGAACGACGCGGCAAACTACAAGTCGTCAGCCCGCGTCCTGCCGGCGCGCCATTCCCGCAAGCCTCGCCCGACACCGGTTATTACGGCATCCCACTGCTTAAGCAACCGCCCTGGACCTGGGAGATTCCGCTTTACTTCTTCGTTGGCGGAGCTGCCGGCGCCGCTGCGGTGATTGGTGCCATCGCCGATTACACCGGAGCGGATCGTGAACTGGTTCAGCACGCGCGTTGGATCGCCGCTGCCGGATCGGTGATCTCTCCTGCGCTCCTGATCGCCGACTTAGGCCGGCCCGAACGCTTCTTGGCCATGTTGCGGGTCTTCAAGCCGCAGAGTCCCATGTCGGTAGGCGTCTGGACGCTACTTGGATTTTCCAGCGGAGCCGCCGCTGCCGCTTTCGCCGGTTTCCTCACCGACCGTTACGGTCCATCCTTGCCGGTGAAGGTACTGGAAAATGCCGGTCAGGCCGCATCCCTGCTCTTCGGCCTTCCATTTTCAAACTACACCGGTGTACTGATCGGCGCGACTGCTATTCCGGTATGGAATAGCAATGCGGGAGATCTACCACTTCATTTCGCAGCTTCGGGACTCGGCGCCGCGGTGGGAATTCTGGAGCTGATGGGACACCGCAAGAGCCGCGCTCTACAGGCTCTCGGACTCGGCGCCGCCATTTTCGAAAGCTGGCAAGGTCTGCGCATCGAAAGCCGCTCCCATGATCATCTCGATCCTTTGAAGCACGGACCGAGCGGCGTGATTACTCGCACGGGAGGCGTGCTCTCGGGTCCGCTGCCAACGCTGCTTCGCGCCGCCAGTCTATTCGGAGGCGAGCGGCGCTCCTCCAAGCTGCGCAAATGGGCATCATGGTCCGCTATCGCAGGATCTCTGATCACCCGCTTCGCCTGGGTTCACGCTGGCCACGTGTCTGCGCGGAACTGGAGACTCCCGCTGCAGGATCATCCTTCAGCGCATCAGCAATCGAACACAGGTCTCACGAGCGTCCCCAAGCAAACCTGAACGGCGATCTCCACTTCTTCTTCCTCTGTGATCCCCTTTGTCCTCTGTGGTGGTGCGCTACTCCACCAGCTAACAGGGCACTATGCAGCCTTTCTTTCCCCGGGCCCTTTCGCCTCAATGTGGCCGTGTTCCGCAGCCGCATGCTCAATCGTCGCATTGATCTGGCTGCCAATCAGGAAGGAAAGTCCCGTCAAGTAAAACCACAGCATAAGTATGATCACTGCTCCGAGCGAACCATACGTCTTGCTGTATGTATTAAAAAAACGCAGGTAGACGCCGACGCGATTGCCCACATCCCAACTCCCACCACCGACCCCGGCGTAAGCCAGTACCAATGCTGTTCGTGTACGTTCGGCGCAAAGTAGTAAATGCTTGCAAACGCGAACACCACGAAGGCCAGGGCTACCGCCCACTGGACAATTTTCATGACAATCCACGCAGCTCCATTGAATCCGACGGTTTGTCCCGCAGACGCGATCACTTGCCCGCCTGCGAGCACTAGGAACAGCGCGGCGATAAGCAGAACGGCCATGGCCAGTGTCAGCGTGAGAGAGACCAGGTGAATTTTGAGCCATGAACGCTCCTCGCGAACTTCATAAGCCGCATTCAACGTGGACATCAGCTGCGTCATGCCTGCCGATCCTGAATACAAGGCAAACAGTAACCCGAATGTCAGCTTTCCACCGGTCGACGCGGGAGTGACCTCGGAAAGTGTCTGCACGAGCAGCTTGTACGCCATCGGTGGCAGCACCAATTGAAAGTAATAGAAGAGATCGCTACGGATTTTGCTGCCCTCCGAAGCCAGCATTCCCAGCAGCCCTAGCATGAAAAGCAGCATCGGGAACACAGCCATGAGAAAGTTGTAGGCCAGCTCGTAAGCGCGATTGATCAAGTCGTTCCGGTTAATACCTCCCCAGACGCGCCGCATGAGCTCTCGCCATGTCAGCCCTCCCAGAGCCCAAATGGACTCGATCTGCTGATCAGCCGTAAGCTCGGACTCCGCCATAGAAGAAAGTACCGGTCTTGCGATGCCGGTCAGCGCTAGACGGTTGGAGGCAAAGCATACCGGAGCAACGCTGGAATGCCCCCCGCGCAAGCAGGAGCCTTTTCCAGGCAGCAACCTCGATGCAGGCATACTCATCCTATTTCCGCCCACTCGTCCGAGAAACGAGGCCATTGTTCAACTCGGAGTTAGAGAACAGTTGGTAGAGCGCACCCACCAGGATGCTAAGCAATTCCAACCGGCCGCCGCTGAGTTCCTGCCAAATTACGCGATCCACATCGTCATCGAAAATCAGCACAAAAACAGGAGCATTCAAATGTCAAAGACAATCTTACTCACCATCACTTTCCTGGCCTGCACTGCCTGGATGGCAGCGCAAGGTACTCCATCCTCATCGGGCTCTACCGGATCGGGCTCTACCGGCAGCTCCAGTTCAGCTGGACAGTCGAGTGGCCAGGCAGGCAGCCAGAGTGGCAGCCAGAGCGACGCCCAGAGCGGAGCCCAAACCACGGGCCAAACCCCAAACCGGTAGCGAAAATGGCCAGACGGCTGGCGCCCCGGGTTCCTCGGGACAGAATGGCAGCGGCCATACCACGCTGCGCGGCTGCCTCAGCAGCTCCGGCGGCGGCTATACGTTGACTGATGCTTCGGGAACTCAATACCAACTTTCGGGCGATACTTCGAAGCTGAGCCAACACGTAAATAACGAAGTCGAAGTGAAGGGCAGCACATCTGGGTCCAGCGGCTACGGAAGTGGCTCCACGGGCGCCAGCGCGTCCACCGGATCTTCTGCTGGCTCACAGTCCGCTACTGGCTCGGCCGGAACGGGATCGGCCGGTCAGATGTTCACCGTGACCAAAGTGAAGAAAGTCTCGGGATCGTGCAACACCAGTGGCAACACGGGTGGCACCAACCGCTAAACTCATTTTGCGGACGCATGGAGGCCGGCATCACTGCCGGCCTTCTTGTTGCACTGCACTTTCTTCCGAGTTGGCAAGCAGCGCCATCCCTTTACGCCAACGGTAGTAGAACGGAATTCCCGCCACAATCACCAGCAATCCAATGGTGGACCGAATCGGGCGCACGGTCCAAAGATTCACGGTGAGAGCGATTGCGGCGAGCAGAAAAATCAGCGGAGTCCACGGATATCCCCACACCCGATAAGGCCGATTCAAATGCGGTTGCTTCATCCGCAATCGCAGCAGCGCGACGGCGGCCAACGCGAAGAATATCCACACTGCAAACACAAATAGCGAGTAGAGCTCTTCAAAAGTTCCGCTCAAGGCCAGGGCGGCAGCCACCGAGCCCAGAAATAGCAGCGATCCACTTGGGGTGTGAAACGAGGGATGCAGGCGCTCTGCAAACTTGAAAAACAGGCGGTCGCGTGACATCGCGTATGGAATGCGCGCTCCGGTAAGAATGACGACGTGAAGCGCACCCAACGCCGACATCGCCATCGCAAGGGTCAGCCATTGCGCGCCACGCGGTCCCCAAAACGATTGCACTACATCCGAGGCCACGTGCTCCGATGCCGCTACCGACGCGAACGGTAGGACATGAAAATAGGTTACATTGGCCATCAGGTACAGGCCCGCGATAATGGCGAGTCCAATAATGATTGCCCGCGGGATATTTTTCTGCGGGTCAATGATTTCCTCTCCGAGATCGCCCAGGTCATTGAATCCGTTGTAAGCCCACATCGCAGGCACTAGTGCGGTGAGCAATGCGGTGAAGCTCGCAAAACTAAACAGCGCTGGAACTACGGGCATGGCGGCAGAATTGATTCTCGATGCAACCGCCGCCCCGGCGACAACGATGACAAGAATTGCGGCCACCTTCAACAGCGTAAGCAGAACCTGAATCGCGCCACTCAGCCGCACGCTGAAATAGTTCAGTGCAGTAGCGATCACAACCACCACCGCCGCCAATGGCTGAGCCGTGGTGAAGATGAATCTGTAACTGCCCACATAACCTGTGAACCAGGGATGCGCGATCGGCGGCCACAAAAAGCTGAGGAACCTCACAATACCCGCAGCCAACGTCGCCATGGCAACCGGCCGCTCAAGAAACGAACTCATCCAGCCGAATAGAAATCCCCAAAGCGGGCCGATACCGCGGCTGAGGTAAACGTAGGGTCCGCCTGCCTTGGGAAAAGCCGCCCCGAGCTCCGCGTAACAAAACGCACCAAATAGGACGATGAATCCGCCGATCACCCATGCTGCCAGCACGCGGGGCGCGGACCCGGCCACCCGAGCCATATCGCTGGAGACAAGAAAAACTCCGGTGCCGATTGTGTCGCCTACGACAACCGCAATTGCCGGCAACAGCGTGAGGCCGCGGACCAGTTGAGGACGTCCTGCATAAGTCGCTTCCGGAACAGGCATGGCAAGAATTGAGAGCCTACTCTCCAGGGCCGAGTGGGTCAACCTGGTCCGCCCTCGGCTCCCGGCGTATCATCGACAACTGTGAGTGCACACAAGTCAATGATCAGCGATTTCCCCTGGAACGACCGCTACGGTGTCTCGGATCTCGAGCACGTGCTTACCCCTGCTCTGGTGCTCTATCCCGATGTCATCGCGTCCAATGTGGCCCACACATTGGACCTGCTCGATGCAAATCCAGACCGCTGGCGTGCCCACATCAAGACCGCCAAGCTCGCCTACACCCTGCACGCGTTGCTGGATTGTGGCGTCCGCAATTTCAAATGCGCCACCACTCTCGAACTGCTGACCGCGTGTGAAAACGGCGCGAACGACGTTCTCGTCGCGTATCCCGTCATGGGTGCAAATGCCCAGCGGGTACGTGAAATCGCAGATCGCTTTCGCCAGGTTCGGATTTCCGTACTGGCAGAAAACGAGCAGCAAATCCGACAATGGATCGGCAGCCAAGTCGGAATTTTTCTCGACATCAATCCCGGCATGAACCGCACGGGAATCGAGCAGGGCAACAACTCTGAGGTGGTTGAACTCATTCGCACGATGCGCCGGGCCAAGCTGGAGTTTCGCGGCTTACATTATTACGATGGGCAATTTGGGCACGAGGACGAACCGCAGCGAACCCGTGCTGCGCACGCCGGCTACGATCGCCTGATGCAATTGGTGACGGAGGCTGCGCGAAATGACTTCCAAATCCCGGAGCTGATCACAGCGGGGACACCCACGTTCCCGTGCTCGCTCAGCTACGAAGGTTTCCGCGACGCTCCGTTTGTACACCGGATCTCCCCCGGCACCATTGTGTACTGTGACGCAACGAGCATGGCACAATTGCCCGCCGAGTACGGCTATGCTCCCGCCGCTGTGGTCGTGACGCGTCTCGTGAGTCACCCCTCCACAGGCATCGTCACTTGCGATGCCGGGCACAAATCGGTTTCTGCCGATGCCGGAGTCCCCACCTGCGTCGTTATGGGCCATCCGGAGTTGACACCCATCGGCCCCAGCGAGGAGCACCTTCCGATGCAGGTGAAGTCCGGACCGGTACCGGACATAGGCGAGGTTCTCTATCTTATTCCGCGGCACGTGTGCCCAACCGTCAATAACTTCGATACCGCCCTATTGGTGCGGAAAGGCGAGATTCAGTCAGTGGAAAAGGTTTCGGCCCGCGGTCGGGAAATGCCGCTCCTGCAGCAACAAGAAGTTCCGAACCGCCGATGATCGAATCCGGCCCGCGATGGCTCCACTCTGCAGACCTTCGGCGAAATCTCACTTCGATTTCTTCCGTGCTTTCGGACGTAGCCGGTTCCGGCCTGATGCTTTCTTGGTTTTTTGAACGCTGTACGCGACGCAATCCATCTCGATCAGCATCCCCGGCGAGTGCCCGAGATCGCTGCCCACCGTGGTTCGC
The DNA here is from genome assembly GCA_003223595.1 of Acidobacteriota bacterium. Classification (GTDB taxonomy): domain Bacteria; phylum Acidobacteriota; class Terriglobia; order Terriglobales; family Acidobacteriaceae; genus Sulfotelmatobacter. Next base: position 24,741 of record QHVR01000403.1, on the reverse strand, counting down.
ACCGGGTACGGTCGCGACAATCGACGCGCATAGACCTGGTTGTAACGAGCAAACAGGCTTGTATCGCTAAGGTGCACAGTCATCTTCACAATGTCCGAAAGTGTCGCCCCGTCAGCCCCCAGGATCGCAGCCAGGTTATCGATGGTCTGTTCAGTCTGCTGCTCAATGGTGTCCCCCACCAGCTTGCCGGTAACGGGATCAACTGGGCCGGTCCCGGTCACGAAGACAAAATCTCCGGCGCGCCACCCTTGTGAATACGCCCCTTGCGGAGGCGCACCGCGCTTGCTTTGAATGACATACTTAGGCATATGAGTCGTGTTTTACCCGTCGAGGGCCCCCGGTTTTCAGCAGAATCCGTATTGCCAGCTTGATTCCCGGCAGTATACTCTCCTGAGCCCGGCGGGGAGCAGGCGTGATGAGCTTCGGGCCTTGCGGCCGCAAAGGTATCATGGTTGACAGCGTCATGAAGAAGAAAGGCAGGGCCAACTCGCTTCCCGAGTGGGCCACCCAGATCACGGCACTTCGCGAGCACCTGACCATCAATCAGGCCGAACTGGCGCGCCGAATGGAATGCTCCGCCATGACAATTTCGCGCTGGGAGCGAGGCTTGCTCCAACCCTCAGCCGAGCACTTCATTCAGCTGGGAAATTTAGGGGACAAGACCGAGGCTTGGTTCTTCTGGGAGAAAGCGGGGATCCAACCGGCAAAAATGGTACACGCACTGGGCGGCAGTTCGCGTAAGAAACGCACGGAAGCTCCCGCGCTGGAATTAGTTCATCCCGCAACTACGGGTATCGATCAGAAGCTGCCCCAAGTCATTGGCATTCCCCTCTTGAAGGGGGTGGTGGGAACGCATGGCGCCGACGGAGATCATCGCAGCTTAAGAACAATGCCAGTTGCAGAAATGATCGGCGTTCCTGCCTCATGGTGCCCGAATCCGGCCTACACCAGCTTGCTGCGGGTGAAGGGTCATTCGATGGAACCGCTGATCCATCAGGGCGATCTTATTGCCGTCGATTCGTTTCAAACCGAACGCGACCAGCTTTGTGGAAAGCTCGTGATCGTTTCCAGCCACGGTCATGGCTTGAGCGTGTCCCGCCTTCGCCGCTATGACACGCTGGAGATGCTTGAGGCCGAGAATCGCGAGTATGAATCCTTCGTGCTCAGCAAATCCGGCGGATTGCGCGTTGTTGGAAAAGTGTTGTGGTGGATTGCGGGCGCTCCGTGAAGCTGCGGCAAAATCCAACGGACCAAGCTCAGTTATCGCCAACGTTATAGCTGTTCCGCTACGTGTTTTTCTGTATTGTCCGACTGAAGCCCTTCTTATTAACTGATCAAGCCGCAAACCCATGCTTTTGGGTTTGTCTCTCCGAGATTCGTTATGCAATCCAAATCGGAAACCGGCCCAACTCCACGATGCGCACAGCCAGCTTGGTACAAGGCGTATTTCGATGCCATGGTGGAGCGGGATCGAAGTCAAGCGCTGCTTGAGATTGAGCGGGCACGGCACGCCATCGAAAATCGCACCATCGAACTCCGCCAGGTTGCCCCGAGCAGCCCGCGCGAGGCACAAGATATACTTCACGCGCTGACTTACCTTGGCATTCTTCTGATGTATATGAATACCGAGAGCGGGGGCCTGCTGTGGGACTAGAAAATGGATCTGCACCCCTGAGACGCGAAGCACTGTATCGCTCGGAACCCTGGTATCGCACGTATATGTCCGCCCTGTTCGAGTCGAATCCGGCTCTGATTGAAATGCGCATAGTATTGGCCGAGCGGCTGATCGCAGCACGCGAAGTGGAACTGTTCAACTCGCGTATGCTGTCACCGGAGTTGCGCGCCCTTAACCATGCGTCGCTCGCGTTGCGAGCTCTGGCAGTTTGCCGAAAAGGCACCGCGCGGAGAACCCAGGATGAATCCTGGCCGCGCCGGTTTCGCCGTGAGCCGGATACGCCCCGCAGCAACCCGCGTTTCTAAAGCTCCAGAGCCTGCCCCTCGCAGCAGGAGTGTGTAGCCGAATTCACTCTCGCACGGCGTCCGCGTTCTCCCTTTGCGCGACAACCTCCACTTTTTCCCCGCATCCAAAAAAACAAATGGGACCGGTCGCGCACTCTGCTGAAGCGCGAAACAATTCGTCTGGCCAGGAGCAACTCATGGCCCTTGATTTCAAGAGAGTTCAAAAACCCCCGGGCAAGCTTCGCAAGCTCCTTAAGAACATGTCGGCAAGACCCACGCCCGAGCAGGTGCACGATTTTCGAACAAACTCGCGGAAAATGGAAGCCACGCTGCAAGCCTTCGGGCTCGAGAATAGCGGCCTCGGACGACGCGTCCTTAAGCCTCTTTCCCGGCTTCGCAAGCGCGCAGGGAAAATCAGGGACATGGATATACTCACCACCTATGCGGCGAGCGTCCACGCCGAAGATGCTGAGCAGGACTGCGCGGTTCAGCTGCTGGAACACCTCGGAGCACGACGCCACAAGTACGCCAGAAAATTTCATTCGGCTTCTCGACAGGATGGCACTAAACTAAGGCGACGTTTGAAGCAGGTGCAGCGAGAGCTGGGCCGGAAAGAAGAAAGTATTGAGGACAAGAAAACACTCCTCGCCGACCCGTCCTCTTCGGCGCTCAAGCTAGCTTCGGAGCTGGGCTCTATTCCAAGGCTCGACCACTCCAACTTGCATCCTTTCCGGCTGCAAGTAAAGGAACTGCAAAACGTACTTCGATTGGCCGATGCCGCTGATCAGGATTTGATTGCTGCCCTGGCAACGGTCAAAGGCGCAATTGGCGAGTGGCATGACTGGGAAGAGCTGGTCAATATTGCGGACAAGGTTCTCGATCATGGAGCTCAGTGCAAGCTCATGCAACATCTGAAATCAACGACTCGCGACAAATTCGAGTCGGCTCTCTCGCAAGCCGAAAAGTTGCGCAAACGTTATTTCGGAGTATTCGGCAAGAAAAAGCCAAGCCGCCGCTCGGCCGAACCGGCCGAACCGGTTGTGCGCTCGGCCATGAAGCTCGTTGGGTGAGGATTAGCGCTCACCATGCGCCACCACCTTACCGCTTGAGATATCATACCCAGCGTCTAAGGGGACAGCATGCCGAAGCCATCCGCCGAAGACCCTCGGCTCACGCGCGTCACCGAAATTGCGCTTGCTCTTCCAGACGTCACTCGCCAGATCTACGGATCACACGCCCAGTTCCTCGTACGCAAGAAGACGTTCTCATACTTCCTCGATGATCATCATGGCGATGGCATCGTCGCAGTCACCGGAAAGGTTTTGCCGGGCGACAACAAGGCACTGGTCGAGGCTCAGCCCGATAGATTTTATCTCCCGGCCTACGTCGCCTCGAGAGGCTGGGTAGCGCTGCGGCTGGACGTGGGCAAGATTGACTGGGACGAAGTCAGAGAACTCTTGCTTGGCAGCTACACGCTCCTCGCGCCCAAGCGTTTAGCAGACCGCGTGAAAGCGGAGGCGTGATCGCGCCAGATTCAGCTGAGGAGCAGGCCTCACAAACCCTGCTCCTCAACGCCTTACTCTTCCGTTTGCGGAGCTAGCCCCACCGCAGGAATCGCTTTCTCCTGGGCTAACTTGTTGTAGGCAGGCAAATCCGTTTTCACGATCTCGCTCCACTTCGACAACTGTTCGTCAGCCTGTTTGCTCAGGTCATCGTACATTTCATAGTCCTGCTTCGTGGGGGCGGCGTCGGCGCTCGACACGACTCCACCGAGCGCGACCAGCAGGTTGTTGAGACGGATGGGATAGTTCAGCACATCCTGCCCGCTCTTCGACTTTGTCTGGATCAGCGCTTCCTCGACTGTGGTCATCTTCTTGTCCAGATCCTTGCCGGCGTCGGCCAAGGCTTTGGCGTTCGGGTTCTTTTCATCTTTCAGGCGCTTATCCAGCGTGGCCATCTGCGCGCGGATGTCGCGGATCTGGCGCACCGCGTCGTGCACTTGCGTGACTTTGCCCAGAATCTGCTGCATTAAATCGAACTGCTTCTTTAGATCTTCTGCAGTGACTTTCAGGCGAGGGTCGGGCACGATTTTGAAGGCCTGCGTTTGCGACTTGCCGTCAACCGTGAGGCGCACCTGGTAGTCGCCAGGAAGAGCGAGCGGGCCCTCAGTGGAACCTCCCCAGAGCGGCGAGTTGGGAATACGCGGGACGGGTTCGTAGTGCAGATCCCAGACAAAGCGGTTGATGCCGGCTTCGGTAGGCAATTCCTCAGGCTTGTGACTGCCAAAGCCTTCATCCGCTTCGGGAGCGGGAGGGTGCTTGGGAGGATAAGTCCGGATTACCTTGCCACTCGCATCGAGGAGTTCGATCTTGATCCGCGATTCGGGTTTATCGCCCGAAGAGTTGGCATCCGGCGTGGTCGCAGCGCGGCCGGGCGCGTCGACTGCAGCAGGGTTGGCGGCGGATTCGGATTTCTTCTCTTCCTTCTTCTCGTCTTTCTTTTCTTCGGGCTTCTTGATTTCAGTTTTCAGGTAGTAGTAGACGACCGCACCGGCTGGGGGATTTTGCCCCGCGGCTCCGCTTGGGCCAAAAAAAGATCCGGAGAATGTCGTGTGATTTGCTTCGGCGGGCGTAAACAAGTGCACGTCGTCCGATTTCATCCCCTCATTCCATTGGCGCAACGGGGATAGATCATCCAAGACCCAGAATGAGCGACCGTGCGTGGCGACCGCCAGGTCATCTCCTTTGACGATCAGGTCGTTGATGGGAGCCACGGGCAGGTTGAGCTGCATCGGTTGCCAATTCGCGCCGTCGTCGAAGCTGATGTACACCCCGCGCTCGGTGCCGGCGTAGAGCAGGTTCTTGCGCTTAGGATCGATGCGAACGGCATGTACGTAATCGTCTTTAGGAATGCCGTTCACCAGCGTGGTCCAGGATTTTCCGAAATCGGTCGTCTTGAAAATATATGGCGTGAAGTCGTCAGACTTGTGGCGCTCGACGGCAACGTAGGCGGTGCCTGCGTCTGTGGGCGAGGCTTCGATCATGCTGACGGTGCCCCACTCGGGCATAGTTTTGGGCGTCACATTGTCCCAGCTCTGGCCGCCATTCTTCGTGATGTGAATCAGACCATCGTCGCTGCCGGCCCAGATCAGGTCTTTCTGGGCGGGACTCTCCACTACCGAAAAGATGGTGTCATACACCTCGACACCGGTGTTGTCTTTGGTAATGGGGCCTCCGGCCGGCTCTTGCTTGGATTTGTCGTTGCGCGTGAGGTCGGGGGAAATCATGCTCCAGCTCATACCTTGATCGGTGGTCTTGAAAAGAACTTCCCCAGCGTAATAAAGAGTGTGCGGATCGTGAGGCGAGAACACGATAGGTTCGGTCCATTGGAAACGGTGCTTCAGATCAGCCATCCCCCAGCCGATCACGTTGCGCGGCCACGGATTGACCGCTTGCGTTTGCTCGGTGTGATGATCGTAGCGGGTAATGTCTCCGCCATACGAACCGGCATAAACGATCTCGGGGTCCTTGGGATCGGGAGCGACATAGCCGCTTTCACCGCCGCCGACCTCGTGAAAGTCGCTCTGATCGATGCCGCCGCTGGCACTCGCCGTGGCAATCGCGACCGTGGAATTATCCTGCTGCGCTCCGTACAGCCAGTAGGGAAATCGGTTGTCGGCAGCGATGTGGTAGAACTGCGCCGTTGGCTGGTTGTAGAGCGTGGTCCAACTGGCGCCGCCGTCGGTGGAAATGGTTGCCCCGCCGTCGTTGCCGTTGATTAGACGCCGCGGATTGTTGGGATCAATCCAGAAGCCATGGTTATCACCATGCGGCGTGTGGATGGAGTTGAAAGTCTTTCCGCCATCGATCGATCGGTACGAGCCTGTGTTCAGGATGTAAACCACATCGGGATTCTTGGGATCGGCGAACACGTGTGTGTAATACCAGGCGCGCTGACGGTAACGCCGATCCTCATTGATGAGTTCCCATTTCTCGCCGCCGTCATCTGAGCGGAAGAGACCACCCTTTTCGGCCTCGATCAGCGCGTATATCCGGTTCGGGTTGGGAGTAGTGGCAATCCCAATGCGTCCGACCGTGCCTTCGGGCAAGCCCTTGCCCGTGAGTTTGGTCCAGACGTCGCCGCCGTCGGCGGAACGATACAGCCCGCTGCCCGGGCCTCCGGATTCCATGGTCCACGGCCTGCGCACTGCCTGCCACATCCCCGCGAACATAATGTTGGGATTGGATTGATCGAACTGGATGTCGATGGCTCCGGTCTTGTCGTCCACATATAGGATGCGCTGCCAGGTTTTGCCGCCGTCGCGCGAGCGGAAGACTCCGCGGGTGGTGTTCGGGCCAAACGGATGGCCGAGAGCAGCGACATAAATTGTGTTCGAATCTTTGGGATGCACGATCATACGGCCGATCGAGTGGGTGTCGCGCAGGCCTGAGTACTTCCACGTTTTTCCAGCGTCGGTGGACTTATACACGCCGTTGCCCATCACGATATTGCCCCGTATGCAGGCTTCGCCGGTACCGACGTAGATGACATTGGGATCAGACGGCGCAATAGCGATGGCGCCGACGGAGGGCGACGCTTCGGAAAACTTATCCCACAACGGGTGCCAGTTGAGGCCGCCATCTGTGGTCTTCCACATGCCCCCGGCGACCGCGCCGAAATAATACGTATCCGCTTGACCCGGGACGCCCGCAACCGCGAGTACGCGTCCGCCGCGGAATGGGCCGACGAGGCGGTACTTCATTCCTTCAAACGGAGACTTGGCAGGCTCTGGCTTCGGCGGGGACACAACACCCGCTTCGGGAGCGAATTTCTCCTCCGCAGGCTCGCCGGTAGGAGTCGTCGGCATGTTTGGTTCAGTAGGCTTGTTCGGCTGACGTTTCTGTGCGGCGACAAAAGGAGTGAGGAAAACAAGAAGGATAGCAATCCGGCTGTAGTTCATTCCGACGAATCCTCCGCCGATGATCAGAATCGGTGATGTACCGCTCCGGCAGACATTTGTACTGGATTCCGTGAGAGGACCCGGACCTTTTTACATAACTTTACGTTTGGATGAGCTGAGAGCCTGGCCACGGATTTCACGGATTTTCAGAGATCAATTCTCTTTGAATTCTGATCCGTGAAATCCGTGCGAATCTGTGGCTAATTCTGGGGGTGGTTACGGGATCTGGACTCGGAATCGTGGGTTCTGCAGGCTGATTCGTCCGACCAGGCGCTACAGGTGAGTTATGAACATCTTGGCCAGCACTAGAAGCCATCCCAAAATCGCAATAAGCCCGTTCACACGAATCGCGCGTTCGCTGGGTGGCCAAGGAAACATCAGGATCCCATAGAGAGACATAAACTTCTCGGGCCAGACGAGTCCAGCTACGCCGAACACCAGGTTCGCTTGCACGATCAGGCAAAAGATCAGATTGAAATCAAACTTTTCCATAAGTGATTCCGGGGGGAACACAAATTTTATTACATCAGGGGTGGAGTTTGGGAAGATAAATTCGAGTTTTTGGGCGTGACCAAAGTGCCAAAACGGCGCGGGACACGCAAATCAAAAGTTCGCAAACCTCTTTCATAAACACGAAACAGGAAATCAAAAGCCCCATCCGCCACACAGGACGCGGGAGGATGGGGCAAGGCTTGCGGCTCAGCCTAGTTATTTCCTAAGTTCAAGAGCCTGAGACAGTTCGAAGGTGATGTTCGACTCGGCCGGAAGAACGATGTCCTTGTTGCCGGTCAGGGCCGAGCCCCCGGCCCCGGCACCAGCGCCAGCGGCCAATCCAATAGCCGCGCCCTTGCCGCCGCCGACCAGGCCGCCGATGATTCCGCCCAAGGCCGCGCCTCCACCCGTCGCTACCGCAGTGCGTTTGCCTTTTCCTTTCTGGTTGAACGTCCGCTCAGCAGCTGCGACCTGCACATTATTGATGGAATCCAAACGCACTTGCAGGACCGCGCCACCGGCGAATTTTCCCAGCGGCTTCGCATCCGTTACCGTGCCGCTCACATTGGCGCCTTGACGAATGGCGACTTGGCCGCCGACCACGACGTCTTTCGCGACACTACCCGCGAACGTCTGGCCAGACTGGCTGATCTTTGAGCCGATCGAGTCCCCCAGGCTGATGGTCACGGCGGTCCCTGCCGGTACCGCCATCCTGCGAGCTTCAGCCTTGTGTTCTTTTCGTTCTTTGGGTTGACGGGTAGAAGAACCACCTTGCTCCGCGGAAGCGGGTGCGTTCTGATCCGTGGGGTTAGGATCACTGCTGTTGTCAGCTGCCGGCTGCTTGTTGCATCCCAATGCAAATGCTAGATAAAGGGCGAATGTGAACAGAATTAGACGCGAGCGCATAAGAGCCTCCGTATCCTTGAATTTCGGTGTGCCCTAACTCTAATGGATTCACGGCGGAGCGGCAATGAATGAGAAGGGCAGGGAGGATATCGACGGTGATACGACTATTGGGTAAGGGCGAAGCCAGCGCGGACTAGCGCGTGGGATTCAGGCCGGGCAGGCCCGTCTGGACAGTCTCTTCCGGCTCAAGTGCGGTCGGTTCTGGCGCCGGGTCGAGTGGCGTAACGGTGATCACGGGCTCCTCGGGTTCCGCAACTTTTCTCGGACGGAGAAACTTCTCTGTGCTGAGCACCGGACGGCCGAGCGACGGATTGTAAGTCGTCCAGGGACCGTCGAGAGTGGCATCGCGCTCGAACTGAGCCCGCATGGCTTCCATCTTCGAATCGAGATCATCAAGATAGTGCAGCACCAGAGCTTCAGGGAACATCGGCAGCTTGGGCGATCCGAACTCGTACTCTCCGTGGTGGCTGATGATCATGTGCTCAATCATGATTTTGAGTTCATCAGGGAAGTCTGGCAGGGAAGACAGCTTGGCCTGCAGCATCTCCAGTTCGATGATCATGTGCCCCAGGAGCTGACCCTTTGTCGAATATGAGAAGGAGCGGTTGTACGTCAACTCGTGGATCTTGCCGATGTCATGGAAAAACGCGCCGGTGAGCAGCAGATCGCGGTTGATCTGCGGATAGTTTCTGCAGATCAGGTCACAGGAGCGGAACAGCGACACCACGTGATCCAGCAGGCCACCAATATAGGCGTGATGCAGCGTTTTCGCGGCGGGGGCGTTGCGGTACGCGCCGGCAATTTCCGGATCTGCCATGAACGCCTGCACCAGCCCCTTCAGGTGCTGGTTCTCGAGACTGGCGATGAAGTTCGTTAGCGTCTGCCAGAGTTCGTCGACATCCTTCGTGGTCTTGGGAAGGTAGTCGGAAAAATCGATTTCGCCATCACCGAGTTTTCGCAGCTTGTGAATCGTGAGCTGGAAGCGCTGCTTGTATTTATTGACTAGGCCTTTGATCTTGAGAAAGTCATCCTGCTCGAAGGCCTCCAGTACTTCCTCCACGTTGTCCCACATCTTGGCTTCGAGCTGCCCGCTGCGATCGCCAAGCGTCAACGCGAGATAAGGTTCGCCGGTCTTCTTCGGCTTGATCTGTTTGGCTACCACGACGAAAGTCGAGGTGATGACCTTGTTCTCGTGGCGCACGCAATCGCCGATGTAGAAGTCCTTCATGGGATGTGGCAAGTATAAAGCAGCCCCTCTGGAATGCGCATGATTTCAGGAGGACATGCTGCTGCGCCTATGTAGGGACGGCCGCCAGCAGCTGTCAAACGGCGACTCTGGTAGGCATCAGGTCAGGGAAGATCAGAGCACACCCAGCTTCTTGTGCCTCTTTTTGTCCAGTTTCTTGGCATCGGCCTCTTTGGCCGAGGTGGTCTCGATCGGCAGCGTCTGGTTTGGACTGGCGCCGGAGTCCACGTATCCCTGCGCCAGTTTGATGTAAGCGTCCTCGCGAAGTTTCGTGAGAAATGCGCGCAGAGCAGGCTGCAGCTTCTCGTAGTAGAGAGCGTCCTGGATCTTTGGCATGGCGTCTTTCAGGGAAGGGATGCCAGCCTGCTGATGGTCGACAACTTTGAGAATAACGTAGCCCTGCTTGGTTCGGATCACGTCTGTAACCTCGCCCGCCTTCATCGCAAAGGTCTTATCTTCGAGTTCTTTGGCGAGTTGTCCGCGCTTGAATAAGCCGAGCGCGCCGCCGTCCGCTGCGGAGGGACCATCCGAGTATTTTTTGGCAACATCCTCGAAGACCGCGCCATCACGGATTTGTTTGAGCAGATCGTGGGCCTTGGCTTCCGCAGCAGCTAGCGCGGTAGCGTCGGCAGCCTGTTTGGCAGCTTCCTCCTCCGGGTTTTTAGAATCAGCGGGCGTCCCGGCCGCCTTGGAGTCAGGCGTGATCGACGACGTCTTCGGTGCCACCAGAATTTCTGCTAGGCGGATGGATTCGGGCTGCTCCATCTCGTTCTTGTGGTCCTCGTAAAACTTCTCAGCTTCTTCCTTGGTAATCGAGAGCTTGCTGCTGACTTCTTCGCCGATGACCTTCTGGGTGATGATCTGGTTCTTTTGCTGCTGCTTGAAATCTTCCCAGGAGATGCCCTGCTTTTCGGCTTCCTTCTCCAGCGCTTCCAAAGAGTCCAGCTTCATGCTCTTGCGCATCTCGTCCAGGCGCTTCACCAGATCGGTGTCGCCGGTGATGCCAAGGTCTTTGCCTTTGTCGAGAAGAAGTTGCTGGTCGATCAGGTCGCGCAGGACGTCCTTTTCCTTGGCGCCATAGACCTTGTCGGCGTCGTTCGGGTCCTGCTGCTTGACCTCGTCCCGAAGCTGGTCCTTGCTGCGAGTGAATTCGGAACGGGTAATGATCTGATTATTCACGCGAGCGACGATTTCTTCCACAACCTGTCCGGCCGCGAGCGCGGGCAGACAAGCCAAAGCGATACATGTCAGGCAACGTTTCTTCATAGGAGTCATGTAGGCCAGTTCCTGGGCTTGCGGTCAAACGGTGGGGTTAGGCCGATAAGATATTTTACTCCTTCCGGCCAGATTGGCGACACAAGGGCACGTGAAAGGAGATAGGCCGAGGGACCGCTGGTACCTTCCTGTTGGACGCCTAGATAGCCCACAAAAGTTTGCCTAGCGGGTCCGAATCAGGGCAAGTGCCGTACGGTCATCGCAGAGGGGAACATGGCCGCTGTAGTCGGCTACCGAGCTAAGGACGGACGAGCATAGCTCTTTGGCACTAAGGGAGGATGCATTTTGAAGCACTTTCCTGACTTTCTCCAAGCCGAATTCATGCCCGCCGTTGTCTCGGCCCCCGCCTTCGCAAGAGACTAACCCCTGAGACACCAGCAGCAGGGCGGCAGACCTTTCCATGCCCACCATTCGCGCATCGGAGGTCGCGTGCGAGAACAGGCCCAAGGGCAATCCCGTGGAACCGAGTTCGACAATGCCGGTGCTATCGCGGAGCAGCCCGGAAGTATGTCCAGCGTTGCAATAGCAGAGTGTCCCCAGTCTCTCGTGATAACAGGCGGTGAAAGCCGGGCAGGAGTGAACCCCGTTAGAAGCTTCAATCAAGCGGCGATTGATAAGTACGTTGAGTTCGATCATGGCGTCGGATTCATTGATATCGACCGCCGAAAACAGTTCCCTGCCGGACTCGCGAAAAGTTTCCTGCGCCGTGATGAGGAGCTTGCGGTTTGCTTCGCGGCGGCCGGCAACATCGAGCAGGCCAATAAGAACTCGCTCAGGGCTGACGCGCACCGAGTCATAAAAATCTCCCGCCACGCGGTTGCCGGCGAAGACGGCTGCTATATCGGCGCCATCGATGTTGGGGAAAACGGTTGGGGTCGGCTCGACCGCAACCGGTGTATCTGATCCGCTAAATTTGAAAAAGGAACGCACAGATTAATACTCAAATGCAAGCTAGCATGGAAATCCGATGTGAGCAATTGAGCCCGCTTATACGCAGTGAAAGCTCTTGGGCTGTCCAGCCCGTGCCCAGCCGGGCAGGAGAGCAGGCTTTCTATTTCCGCTAACCCAACCGGCTCACTCTCCGTACTTATCGGCGAGATAACGCCCTAAGTCCATCTCGAATTGGCCGTAATCGGAGTGAATGGTGGCACGAAGGGCAGCTTCGGTTGAATTCCCCTGGCTGATGCGTTCCAAAATGCGTTGCACGTCGCTCAACCCGTAGGAATCGCTAATAAAGGTTACGGCCGCCAGACTCTCGGCATAAGCAATGTAAGCCGTGCCGCCCGAAAGCTTCATGAAACTGCCCTCCAACACGTTGAATGGAAGGTTCTGCTGGGTCTTAAAAAGATGGGCTAGCTGGCGGCCATCGCCCGCAAGGCTTCTGGGTTCCAGGAACTGCGCAATACCCTCGTTGAGCCATGGAGGACAGCGGCCGGCCGAGAGTTTGGCTACGAACGAGTGCGCCAGCTCGTGCTTGAGCACGTGGGCCAGTTCGGGACTCACTGATGTGAGACCGCTGATCGGGATGCGCAGCTTGCCATCATTGAGGGCGCCTACCCAACTGGGGGCGTGGGTCACGTCAAAAAACGCCGTCTCGGTATAGAGCGTCACCTGGATACTGTCGCGAGGAGGACTACCGAGATCGCGGACGAGGTCGTCATAATCTGCTTCGAGAGCGGCTAGGATTTGCGTGCCGAGGGCTTCGCTCTGCTTACCTTCGTAGTGCAGCACGAAATGGCTGCTTTCGTTCTGCACGAACTCGGCTTCGGCCGCCTGCTCGCGCTGCGCTTTATCCAGAAAGCGCTGCACCGAGGCATCCGGACGAAGCGCGAGGGAGCGCTTCCAGGACACAATGGCGTCCTTGGTGTGATCCGAAGCGAACTGCGCGTACCCGAGCATCGTGTACGCATCGGCCGAATCAGGATTGGCCCGAACTGCGCGTTCAGCATAAGGCAGCGCCTGGCCGGAGTTTCCCGTACGAGCCAAGACTGCCGCGTAATACGTAAGCACGGTCGCACTCTCCGGCTGGAACCGGAGAGCGCTCTCGAAATATTGCTGCGAGTGCGCAATATTGCCGTGTTCGAACTCAAACTTGCCGGCGATGAAATTTGCCGTGGAACTCAAGACGGGATTGCCTTTTGCCTCCAGGGTGCTCAGCCCATCCTGATCGACTTTCCCATCCCGGATAATTTTTGCGGTGAGGTCGCCTTCCTTGGCGAGGCTGATGACTGCGGAGTCGAAGCTCGGCAGATCACCAAGCTTCTCGGTCGCGCTGCTGCGGGCTGCGAAACCACCCGCTTCCACATGGTCCACCGCGGACTTGGGGATCCCGTAGGAGTCGTCCCCAACTTCGTACTGGTAGCGATTGCCGTTCTCGCGGACATGATCCGCGAGAATCTTGCGGCCATTTTTCAGATGAATAGTATCCGCCCAGAGACCAGGCCAAGCCTGCGCCAGACAGAGAGCCAGAAAGGTGACACGCAGCCGCATTCAGGCGCATTCTAGCAACGGAGGAATGCCCAACCCACGTGACGAAGGTACTGGGGACGAACCGAATTTCCTTGCTGGCCGCGGCTTTGCTTGCACTCTGCACCTGTCCGTGGACGCCGATTGCCGCCCAGGAGTCATCCGGAAAGCAAGCAGCAACGCTCTATACGCAACTCGGGGAGGTGAGCCTCGACCCTGCCCGCGTTTATCGCGTGCGCGGCGCCTCCCTGAATCGCACCGCGATCCAAATCAGTCTGGACGACGGCACTATCGGGTTCACGCAGGACGTCATGGGCCACATCACGGGTGCATTCTTCGAAGGCGAAGGCGAGATTCTTCTGAGCCCTCCCGATGAAGTCGAACGAAGATCCATGAGCCTGTTCACCGGAATGGCAATCTTGGAGGAACGCTTTGCAACCGCGTACTTCAGATTCAACGAGGATGCGGCAAGCGAACTCGCGCCGGATCTGCGCGCCAGCGACGAGAAACAGCAGTTTGTAGACCGCTGGGCTCCGACCGCTAAAAATCTTGCCCCGATAGACGCCATGAGGCTGCTCATGACCTTCAGCCGAATGCTACCCGTGAGTGGAGCGTCGGGCAGTTCCGAGCAAGAAGCCAAAGCGTCCGATCGCTTTCTGCACGCGCGTCTGCAGGGCACCACGTTAGGAGTGTTCGACGTCTTTTTTGACTCCACTGCGCCCGAGCAAGTGCAGGCTGGCCAGGCCAAATTAGTGAACGGGGAAAACTATTACGACGTGTGGACTTCGTTCTCACCGCGCACCGCATCAAGGCGGCCGAAACTGGATAGCTCTCCTCAGCCCCAGAACCAGAGACTCCGAGCCAGTCGCATCGCCGTGCGCCGGTTCGCCATTAACACCGAGGTGACGCCTCCCAAACGCATTCAGGCGCGCGCGCGCTTGCAATGCGAGGTGCTCGACGGCGGCGAAAGAACACTTCTGTTTGAACTTTCGCGCTTTCTGCCAACCAACAGCGTAACCCTGGACGGCCGGCCCGTGGAGTTCATTCACAATCCTTCCCTGGAGGGCACGGAACTCTCACGCCGGGGTAACGATGTGATCGCGGTTGTACTTCCAGAGCCCACGCGAACCGGTCAGAAATTCGAGCTGGAATTTTCCTACGGGGGAGAAGTTCTGGAGGAACAGGGCAGCGGGTTGCTGTATGTTGGCGCTCGCGGCACCTGGTATCCAAACCGCGGTATGGAAATGGCTGATTTCGATTTGCAGTTCAGCTATCCCCAAGACTGGACACTGGTGGCGACAGGAAAACCTGCAGAGGTCTTGCAGGGTCAGATTCCTAAGGCGAACGGGCAACAGGTGACGCGGTGGGTCTCGGATCGTCACATTCCACTGGCCGGGTTTAACCTCGGCAAGTACCGGGAGGCCACGACTCGCGTGGGCAGTGTCGCTATCGAGACCTACGCGACCCGCAGTATGGAGAAGGACTTCCCTACAGGGCAAATTCAGGTCATCGCTCCTCCTCCGCAAAATCCGATGCGGCGGCCGCAAGTTATCGTCCCGGTTCGGCCTTCCCCGGCGCAGAATGAGGTCAGGGTCGGCGAGGAGGCCGCGCAAGCCATCCAGTATTTTTCCGACCGCTTCGGCCCGTTTCCTTACAGTCATCTAGCGCTGACGCAGCTGCCAGGGCGTGCCAGCCAGGGTTGGCCCGGGTTGGTCTTCTTGTCCTCTTACGCCTTCCTGAGCGATCAGGAACGAGAACAGTTGCATTACGGGGAGACGCAGATTCTGCTGCAGCGCCTCGTACCTGCTCACGAGACGGCGCATCAGTGGTGGGGCGACCTGGTGTCGTGGAGCAGCTATCGCGACCAATGGCTCTCCGAAGGGCTCTCCCAGTACTGCACCCTGATGATGCTGCAGGAGCAGAATCCGGCGGGATTCCGCATGATCATGGAGGATTACCGCCGCGAACTGGCCAGCAAGGATCAGGAAGAAAGATCTCCGGAGGACGCAGGACCGGTGACGCTCGGAACGCGGCTGGTGTCTTCTCGCTCGCCACAAAGTTACGAGGTCCTCACCTATGGCCGGGGAACGTGGCTCTTTCACATGCTCCGGACGATGCTCAAGGATGCGGAGAGCGGAGAAGCGAAGGCTAGGAACACAGCGAATTCCGAGGAACCTTTTGTACGCGCCTTGAGACGAGTTCGTCAGCGCTATGAAGGCAGGGCAATCAGCACCAGGGAGCTGATGGATGTCTTCGCTGAAGAGCTTCCGGCTTCACTCCGCTACGAACACAAAAAGTCGCTGGATTGGTTTGTTGAGGGATGGGTCAATGGCATCTCGCTTCCCAAGTTTGAGCTGAAAGGCGTGAAGTTTTCGGCCAAGGGAAGCGGTGTTACGGTGACCGGAACGATTTTGCAAAAACAGGCACCCGAGGACCTGGTGACAGCGGTTCCGGTGTACGCGATAGCTGCGGGTAAGCAGTACGTCTTGCTGGGCCGCGTCTTTGCCGATGGGGAGGAGACCCCGTTCCGGCTATCCGCGCCCGCGGGAACTCGAAAGATCGTGCTCGATCCCTTCCAGACGGTGCTAAGTGCGCCGAAATGAGCCGTGATTACGCGTGCATGCTGCGCCGCACAGCTTGCAGGAGTTCACCCGGAATTTCTGACAGTGGGACGACACGAATCAGGACCCCAAGTTCAGCGCAGGCACGCGGCATGCCGTAAACCGTGCATGTCGCCTCATCCTGTCCAATGGTGAGCCCTCCTGCGTGATGAATGGCTTTCATTCCTTGTGAGCCGTCGCACCCCATACCGGTCAGGATCACTCCCATCGCGCGGTTCCCATAAAGTTTTGCCAAGGATTCCATAAGCACGTCAGCGGAGGGAATGTGCAGCGCGTCCGCTGGATTTCTATCGAGCGAAATGAATACCTGCGACCCAGGCGTGCCCCTCTGCACCCGTGTATGAAGACCGGCCGGGCTGACATAAACCGTGGCGGGGCGAATGATTTCTTTATCCCTGGCTTCGTGAACCTCAATTGCGCAGAGCGACTGCAACCGCTGTGCAAACGAGGCGAGAAAGCTCGCGGGCATATGCTGCACGATCATAATGGGAATAGGAAAGTCTCCGGGAAGCCGGGGAAGGATTTGTTCCAAAGCTCTCGGTCCGCCGGTCGAGGTCCCAATGGCCACGATGGCTGGATTCACCCTGCGAAAATCTGCACCTCTTTGATAAGCGGGCTGCGGGGGTTTCCGGCAAAGCGAATGCGGTAATCCCGGATGCCGCGCTTGGCAAGCGGCATGAATTTTCGAGATCAGATCCGAACGGATGTGGGCGATCTCGAGCGATGACGACGACATCTGCTTGGGAACACAATCGAATGCGCCAGCGCTCAGCGCGTTGAACGTAATCTCGGCGTCCTTCTCAGTCGCCGCGCTGACCATTATGACTGGGCGCGGGAAATCAGTCATGATGTGACGCAATGCTTCCAATCCGTCCATTCCTGGCATTTGCAGGTCCAGAGTGACCACGTCCGGATCCAACGCAGCAATCTTCTCTAGAGCGTCCGCCCCCGTGCACGCCGTTCCAACGACTTCGAACCCGGCCTCCGATTTGATCATGCGCGCCAGCGCGGTGCGCATGAAAGCGCTGTCGTCCACAATAAGGATGCGAGCCAGCGAGCGGGTTGAATCACTCTCTATCATTTGCGGTAAATCGCATGCACCAGGCCGTGCACCTCATCCATGTAGGAGTCGAGTTCGAATGTCAGGCGCGCCCAATCGAAGTCCCGCAAAGCGGGGAACTTCTGCAACAGCACAGCAAAGCCCGGCTGTTCCAGCACATTCACTTGCCGGTTCTCGAGATACCCGTAGTTCAGACCGCTCATGCGGCACAGCAGATCGGCGAGTTCTACCACCGCAATCAGCGGAGCGTGTTCGCTGGATTCATACGAACAGTGGTGCAGGGACACAACTGCGTGTAGATCGGCGGAGAGGTCCCAGTTCTCTGCCAGCAGGCTTCCGCTATCGCAGTGCGTAAAGCCGAGAACCGCTTGCTCGGCTTCATGCAACGGGATGCGCTGGCTGCGAGCCCGTTCGAAAACCCTGCGAAATTCCTCCGGAAAACTCCACAGGTTGACGACAATGCCGAGATCGTGGAGCAGCCCCGCGAGATACGCTTTTCGCGGATCTGGATAGGAGATCGTGCGCGCAAAATGGCGGCAGACCAGGGCGCACCCCAGCGAGTGCTCCCAGAACACCACAGGATCAATCCCTCCCGTGTCCTTAGGCGTGAGATTGAGAACACCGCAAGACATCGCAATGTCGCTGACCCGCTGGAAACCTAACCCCAGGATGGCCGTGCGAAGCGAGTCTATTTTCTGGAATCGACCGAATAGGGGGCTGTTTGCCATTCTCAGGCACTGCGCAGCCAGAGCCTTGTCCTGCGCAATCACGTCCGTGACTTTCTGAATGTCGAGATCTTCGACCGGTTGCTCCAGGTAGCGCAGCAACGGTGCCAGCACCGCGGGAATGGTAGGGATCTGCTTCAGATCCTTAACTCGTTCCAGCAGCTTGGTGGTAGTCGTCGTCGCACTCATGAAGCCTTCTTTCCCGCCAGGGAGCGCTCCCCTTTGACGTACGCCGTAGCGCCAGGAAGGTGGACCAGGCGAAATTCTTCCGTCACCCCGTAGAGCGACTCGGAAGGTCCCAAGAACAAATAGCCGTGCGGAAGAAGGTTGTTGTAGAAGTGCTGAATGACTCGCCGCTTCGAGGCCAGATCAAAATAGATGAGCACATTGCAGCAGAAGACCATGTCCACGCTCTTCATGAACGTCATCCGCGCATCGTCGGACAGGTTCAGGCGGCTGAAGCTCACGTTCCTTTGCACCACCGGTTGCACTCGCAGTTGCTCGCCCTCGGGCGAGAAATATTTCTCCCGGTAATAGGCGCTCAAGTTGCGTGTGCCGTAGCTCCCGTACAGGCCGTTCTTGGCGTGAGCCAGGGAGCGCTCGTTCAGGTCCGTGGCCAGAATCTCAAATGTCCAATCTCGCAGGCGGCGCTGTGATTCCTCCAACAACAACATGGACAATGTGTAGGGTTCCTCGCCGGTCGAGCATCCCGCACTCCATATCCGCATGCGACGGATGGGAAGCTTGGCCTTCGCTTCAATGATTGTCGGGATTACCAGATCGCGCACTGCATGCAGTTGCGCCTGGTTACGAAAGAAGCAGGTTTCCCCAATCGTAATCTCATTCAGCAGGGCCAACAGTTCCGCCCGGCGATTGGGTTTTACGGTGAGGCACTCGAAGTACTCGCGGAACGTTTTTGTTTTCCGTTCCTTCATCCGACGGCCACAGCGCTCCCAGAGCAAGCCAAGCTTGCTGTCGGGATGAAAAATTCCCGCCACCTGATAAACCAGATCGCGAATGCGTACCAGATCGGGGTCCGGTGGACCTTCAAAACCAATGACGGCCTGCGCTGCAGTCGCACTCACACGCGCCGCCTCGCAGGTCTGGAACTGGGACTCATTGCAGGTGCTCCGCAGGATAAGAAAATATTCGCTCCGAGAAATTCATCGGCACCGAGGCGTTTGACTTTAGCGAGGCAAAGCCGATGAGACTGCACCGGCGGAAGGTTTGGAACGCGAGTTGTCGGCGAGCGCGTCCTTGCGTTCGAGATGCCCGGCCAGAATCACCAGATCGACACGGCGGTTTTGCGCCCGCCCGGCAACGCTGGCATTACTGGCAATCGGGTGGTACTCGGCGTATCCCGCGGCTGCAAGGCGATCGGGAGAGAAGTTGTAGCGCACGATCAGAAACCGCACCAGTTCGGTCGCGCGTGCAGTCGACAGTTCCCAGTTCGAAGCCACTTGCGGAGTGTGAATCGGGATGTTGTCGGTATGGCCTTCAATGCGAATCCGGCAGGTGCGAATCACGAGAATCGACGCAATGCGATCGAGAGCGGGTACTGCGGCAGGCCGGAGTCTGGCCGAGCCGCTATCGAAAAATCCAAATTCCCTTAGACTGATCACCAGTCCCTCGATCTCCCGGTGCACCGACACAGAGTGCATTGCGATTTCCTTTTGCAAAGCCTGCTGCAATTCTGCCTGCAGGGTGGAGAGGTTCGCCTCCTCCGACGCCGCCCTGAGTTCATCCAGAGGAGACGACGAGATACGGCCCAACTCGGTCGTGCGCTTCGCGTTCTCGATCGTCTGCACCGTGCTGAATGGCATCGGCTCATCGATCGCGATAGGAACCTTGGTCGTAGACGCGGAAAAAACTCCGAGTTCCTGAAAGGCCACCTGAATCGCCATGGCCAGCTTGCCGACCTTGCGCTGGTCGACTTGAGCTGAGGCATAATTGATATAGACGTCGACTACGTTCGTCGTCGTATCGAAGGACAGATTCCACACATGCTCGATGATCATGGCGCGCGTGACGTCCCGCCCGGCGTTGTGCATCAGGTACTCGAGCAGCGCGAATTCCTTCACCGTGAGTTCGATTCGCTTGCCGGAGCGCTCCACAATCCGCTGCACCCGGTCCAGTTTCAAATCTCCCACCACCAACACTGATTCCGAAGGCAAATGGCTGCGGCGCAGCAGCGCCCGCAGCCTCGCCGACAGTTCGGAAAACGAGAAGGGTTTCGCCAGGTAGTCATCCGCCCCGGTGTCCAGGCAAACCACCCGATCCTCCACCTTGGTGCGCTGCGTAAGTATCAGCACCGGCAGGCTCGGCTTCTTCATCCGCAGCTGCCGCAGCACGCTGACTCCATCCAGTTTGGGCAGGTTGAGATCTAGAATCACCGTGTCATAGGCCCGCTCGATCGCCGCCGTGCGCGCCTGCTCCCCATCGGCCACCACATCCACCGAATAGTGCTCTGCTTCCAGACCTTGGCGTACGAATCTGGCTAGGGCTTCATCGTCTTCTGCAATAAGAATTCGCATAATATTGAGCCGTCCTTAATCGAACAGCCCAGTCTATTTAGAAAATACTGAAGTGCAGCCGGAAGTCGCTGGGCACGAAGGTATGGGGTTCCGGTAATGGGCAGCCGTTTCAAATCCGAACGCAGGCCTCCGAACCTGCTCCGCCAATTCCTTCCCCATCGCCCAACGGAGATAATTCCAGAATGCGGTATTCCGTGCAGGAGTAAGCTCTGAATTCCCTGAGCAAAACCATCCTGAGATCTCTGCTGCTGCCGGGAGGCGCGCTAGTGCTAGGCGTGATTGCCCTCGTCTCCCTGGGCTGGCTGACGCTTGCTCTGCCCGCTCTTAGCTTTCTCTATTACTGCGCTATGGCCGGAGGCATGCTGCTGGCCTGGCGCTTCCATTCCAGCCGCATTTTCGTGGCGCTTTGCGTTCTGTTCATGGCGGAAAGTGCGATCGCCCTATGGGGCGGAGCACAGATGCCTGTACTGATCACCGCAGCCGATGCCGTGGCGGTATTGGTTCCGCTGAATTTTGTCCTGATTGCGCTCATGCACGAGCGCGGTTTCACCGTCCAATCGCTTGGGCCGGTGAGCTTGTTTCTTTTTGTGGAAGCTACGGTGGTCGCGGTGCTCTGCCGTACCGCTGAGACCGGTCTTCCTTCTGCCGCCCACCCGCGCCACCTCGGCACCAGCATAACTCTGCCCAACTACACGCTTGTAATCTTCGCGGCCGCGGCGGCTTTTCTTCTGATTCGTTTTCTGTTGATCCGCAAGCCAGTCGAGAGCGCGTTGATTTGGGCGCTTTCCGCCTTTTTCCTCTCCCTGCACTTCGCCACCAACCCACGGCTCGCTACGCTGTATGCCGCGACCGCTGCCTGCATTCTCTTCGCTTCCGTCATCGAGAGTTCTTATCTGCTCGCTTACCATGACGAGTTAACTACGCTACCTTCGCGGCGCGCCTTCAACGATTCCATGCAGCGGCTGCAGCAGCCCTATTCCATTGCCGTGGTCGACATCGATCATTTCAAGAAATTCAATGACACCTACGGACATGACACCGGCGATCAGGTTTTGCGCCTGGTCGCATCCAATCTGGCTCGAGTGACTGGAGGCGGCCGCGCTTACCGTTGCGGCGGAGAAGAATTCAATATCCTGTTCCCGGGCAAAAACACTTCCGACGTGCTCGACCATCTCGAGCGGCTGCGGGAGAACATCCAGGCTTCGGAATTTCGCCTGCGTGGCCACGATCGCCGCGTGGCGCCCCGCGGTCCGGATCGCCGCACCGATCGCACTCGCCGCCGCACTACCAAGGGACAAGTCATTCGTGAACTGGCTCAGCCGCCTGCCCCCGCACCTGCACCCGCATCGACTTCGGTCACGGTGAGTATCGGAGTAGCCAGCTCGGCAAAAAGGCAATCCGATCCCGATGCAGTCCTGCAAGCCGCCGACAAAGCTCTCTACCGCGCCAAAGCCAATGGCAGGAACCGCGTGGAGACTGCCACTCCCCCGCGCAAGGCTGGCGCGAAGGCCGCGGGAATCGCTTAATCAATTGAATAAAGGATAAGGAACGGGACCCCAGCTCTTGCGTGCGGCCCGGACCGTCCACTTTGTAGGACGGGAAGTATGGCGGTCCGGGTTCCGTACGTTTCGCAAGCACCGCAGGCCGTGCGGTCAGCCGGCGGTTTCAGGTGAGATTGCGCGCTTCCGGCCGGTTCCTCCGCAAGCGGGGCATTTGATCTGGATAAACGCTATGCCTTCGGTCTTGCCATTCAGCTCGACCGGCTTCGCTACATATCCAGAGCCGCCACACTTCGGACAATCGCCCGGAGCCACTCCTCTCCCCCTCACTGTTGAGCCGATTTTCTACGAGATTGGAAGGAACCGCGCCAAACATTGCTTTGCGTTACGAAACCCGAACAAAGTGCCTGAGGATTATCCTGTGCGCCGGCTTGAAAGCAGATCCAGGATTTCCCGCAACCCTCGCCGGATGTTCTGGATCTCTGGCGTCGAGGTGGACGGGAACGGAATCGCGCTCTGCGTCTTATCGGATTTCGTCTCGGCTCGCAGTTGTTGCCGCGCGCCGGAGATCGTGAACCCCTGCTCGTACAGCAGCTGCTTAATGCGCAGCACGTTTTCCACGTCACGCTTGCGGTACATGCGTTGCCCCGTGCTGCTTTTTACCGGCTTCAGCTGCGGAAACTCCGACTCCCAGAATCGCAAGACATAAGCGGGAAGCCGGCACAGGGTCGCAACCTCTCCGATGCGGAAGTAAAGTTTGTCGGGGATCAGGACTTCATCGGCCTTCTGTTTGGCAGGGCTTCGTTTTCGCATAGCCATCTTCAGCGAGGGGCGGCTTAGGGCCGCAGGTTTCGCCTATTGTGCCACAGGCAGAAGCGCCCGTCGCAGAATTTCGCGCATCCATAAGACTGATTTGGGCCCTGCTGCCCTGGGAGGCCCTCAAAACGGGAAAGCCTCCCAAGAGGTGCTTCTCTCGAGAGGCCAGTTAAAAACCGTGGTGTATGCGAAGTAGTTTCTCGCCTACAGTTAGTGTTTCTTCTTTTTTGCCTTCTTCTTCGTTGCCATTGAAGGTGCCTCCGTGAACGATTTTCCCTTGCAAGGGGTAACCACTTTGGGCCCTTAATCTGAAAGGCCAACCCTACTTATCGTACCGGGAGGCCCTATAACACAAGATATTGAGCTATGGTTAATAAACTGTCAATAAAATTCTCGCAGGGATCAACAATTTTGCGTGTCATTGAGCACCGAGCCGCGACCCTGAACATGGGCGAAAACCCACAATCATGAACCATCGCCGGTAGCTTGCCATGCAACTTCGCCCGCCAATCCATTACACTGCGCCTCATGGCGAGCGATGCCATCGAACTCGAAATTTTCAAAAGCATCTTTCACTCGATCGCCGAGGAGATGGGCGCGGCGCTCCGCCGCACGGCTTTTTCTCCCAACATCAAGGAGCGGCGCGATTATTCTTGCGCAGTTTTTGATCGCGAAGGACACGTCATCGCGATGGGCGATCACATGCCCGTGCATCTCGGATCCATGCCCCTGTCGGTCGCAGCTTCAATTGAATCCGGTCCCATGCACGATGGCGACGTGGTCATCCTCAACGATCCCTTTCGCGGCGGAACTCACTTGCCCGACATCACCCTCGTGGCTCCAGTATTTGTGAACGCAGCGAAAGCTGCTCCTCACGCGAAGCGTGGTCCCGACTTTTACGTAGCCTCGCGCGCTCACCATGCCGATGTGGGCGGCGCTTACCCCGGCTCCATGGGACTCTGCCGCGAGATCTACCAGGAGGGCGTTCGCATCCCTCCGATTAAACTGCTGCGCGCCGGATCCACCAATACCGAAATTCTTGCCCTGCTCCTGACCAACGTGCGTACGCCGGACGAACGCGAAGGCGATCTCGGCGCGCAGATCGCAGCCTGCCATACCGGCGCGGAACGGCTTCGCGAGATCAGCATCAGGTATGGTCTCGCGCGCTGCACCGAGGCCGCGGCGCAGTTGCAGCGCTATTCCGAAGAGCTGATGCGCGCCTTCCTGCAGCAGGTCCCGCCCGGAGAATATTCGGCCGAGGACTTTCTCGATAACGACGGCATCACCGACGCACCCATCAAGATCAACGTAAAAATAACGGTCCATACTTCCAAACCAGGCGCTTCCCGCTCGCACCTCGTCACTGTGGATTTCACCGGAAGCGATCCCCAGGTTCAGGGCAGTATCAATGCAGTGGCGGCCATCACCTATTCGG
Source organism: Acidobacteriota bacterium (assembly GCA_003223595.1). GTDB lineage: Bacteria > Acidobacteriota > Terriglobia > Terriglobales > Acidobacteriaceae > Sulfotelmatobacter. Next base: position 747 of record QHVR01000403.1, on the reverse strand, counting down.
CATGCTTCTATGTGTTCCGGTGTCTGCTCACCGAAGATGTTCCCGCAGCCGCAGGTCTTATGCGCCCGATCCAGGTCATTGCCCCCGAGGGCACGATTGTCAACGCCAGGCCTCCGGCAGCCGTCGCCGGCGGGAACGTGGAAACCTCGCAACGAATCGTGGACGTGCTTCTGCGCGCACTGTCCCAGGCGGTTCCGGATGGTATCCCCGCCGCTGCTTCCGGCACCATGAATAATCTCACCATCGGCGGCATCGATCCGCGCACCGGCGAACCGTTCACCTACTACGAAACTATCGCTGGCGGGATGGGTGCGCGTCCCACCAAACCCGGTGTTTCCGGAATCCATACTCACATGACGAACTCGCTCAACACTCCGGCTGAGGCGCTGGAGTATGCCTATCCTTTGCGCGTGCGCTCGTACTCGCTGCGCACCGGGAGCGGCGGAAGGGGAAGATTCAACGGTGGCGACGGCATTGTGCGCGAAATCGAGGTCCTCTGCGATTGCGACGTCACTTTGCTCGCCGACCGGCGCAAGCGTGGGCCGTGGGGACTCGCGGGTGGCGCCGATGGCGCTGTCGGCAGCGCGTTCATCATCAAGCAGGATGGTCAGCAGCAAGAGATGCCCGGCAAATTCAGCACGCGCCTGCGCAAGGGCGAGCGCATTAAAATTGAAACCCCCGGAGGCGGAGGATGGGGAGAAATGAGCTGAGCAATTCGAACGCGGCGTCTCCAAGCCTGTAATTCCA
>QHVR01000298.1 GCA_003223595.1 Acidobacteriota bacterium | reverse complement strand
ACTTTCTGCCGCGCACGACCTTGCCCTTATGGGCTACTCCGTAACGATCTTCGAGGCCGCGCCGGTCGCCGGCGGCATGCTCTACCTCGGAATTCCCGAATACCGCCTGCCCCGCGATGTCGTGGAAGCGCAGGTTCGGGAGATCCTTGAGACGGGTGATATTACTCTCAAACTGAATCATGCTGCCGGACGAGACTTCACCATCTCTGAGTTACGTCAGCGGGGATTCGACGCGGTCCTGATTGCGGTGGGAGCGCATCGCAGCCGCGATCTGAGCATTCCCGGCGTAGATCTCGACGGCGTTCACAAGGGGATCGATTTCCTGCTCAACGTGAATCTTGGGTACAAGTT
>QHVR01000297.1 GCA_003223595.1 Acidobacteriota bacterium | reverse complement strand
GGCATCATCATCCATCCCGGATTCGGGCCGAAGCGGGTCATCGGCAAAGACGGAAAAGTTGCAGCTCTGGAAGTGCTCACCACCAAGTGGGTTTTCGATCAGAACAAGCGCTTCAACCCCGCGTTCTACGAGAACAGCGAGAGCCAGATCGAGTGCGACACCATCATCATGGCGATCGGCCAGGCGCCTCGCCTCGACTTCTTTACTCCCGAAGATAAGGTGGACATTTCTCCCCGTGGATTGATTGCGGTAAATCCGCAGTCGCTTATGACGTCGGCTCCTGGAATCTTCGCCGGCGGCGACTGTGTGTTTGGGCCCCGATTGATTATCGACAGTGTTGGCGACGGAAAGCGCGCAGCGGTGGGGATTGACGAGTACTTGCGCGGTGGCAAGCATCCGGAACCGGTGATCGAAGTCGAACTACTCAGACGGCACTCCATGCCGCTCGGGTACCTCGATGTCAACCGGCAACCGGTGCCGATGCTGCCTCTGGAACGCCGCACGGGTGTGACTGAAGTTGAAGTCGGGTACGACGCCGCGTCGGCGATGGAGGAAGCGCAGCGCTGCCTGCACTGCTGGGTTAACACCATCTTCGAAGGAACTCCGGAAGACGGCAGCATGTGCATCCTGTGCGGCGGCTGCGTAGATGTTTGTCCGGAGAAATGTCTGGAGCTGGTCTCGCTCGACCGCATCTCGTTTGAGCCGGAGACGGTTCAACATGTTCGCGACAACCAGGAATGTTTCGGCGTCGAGTTCGATGAAGTGAAGGCGGATCAACTTGGCGTAGTGACAGGTGCGGCCATGTTGAAGGACGAGACTCGCTGCATCCGTTGCGGCTTATGCGCGATGCGCTGTCCTGTGGGCACGATCACGATGGAATCCTACAACCTGCTTCCCGCGGAACCGACCGGGTTGATTTCGATTGCGGCTATCGGCGCGGGATTGCAGAGGTAGCAAGAGGAACTTATGGCGGACGAAAAGAACGGACCGTTAGGCAACGACCTGAGCCGGCGTCAGTTTTTCACGAAGCTCGGTTTGGGCTCGCTGAGCATCGCCGCAGTCGGTACAGCGGCCTTCTCGTATCAGTATCTCGAGCCGAATGTGTTGTATGAGCCTTCCCCTGTGGTGAATGCGGGCAAGCCCGATCGCTATCCGCTGGACTCGGTCACGCTCGACGTCAATAACGGCATTTACATCATCCACTCGGCGGAAGGCTATTTTTCCATCAGTGCAGTTTGTACCCACCTCGGTTGCCTGACAGCGTGGAAGCAGGAACTGGGCCTCATCGCGTGTCCGTGCCATGGCAGCAAATTTGAGCAGAGCGGAAAAAAGATCGAAGGGCCGGCGCCCAAGCCGCTTCCATGGAAGCGCGTTTGGATCAATGATGACGGCGACCTGCTGGTTGATCGGTCAACCGACGTTCCGGCACTGGCGCGCGATTCCTTCGTGAGGGTCTGATATGGCGAAAACCGTAGACCGATATTTCGGCGACCTGCAGCAGACGCGATTGTGGCGTTCGATTTTCCGCAGCGGCCCGGGATCGAGCACGCTGAAGCGGGCGCTTGTCATTCAGCAGAATGTGTTCTTGCACCTGTTCTCAACCAAGGTCCGCACCCGCATGTTGAGCTTCAGCGCAACCTGGTATCTGGGCACGCTGACCCTGGGCACATTCCTAATTCTTGTCGCCACGGGAATTCCGCTGATGCTCTATTACCATCCCTCGGCGCCCCAGGCCTACGCCGACACCAAGGACCTGCAGTTCGTGGTTTCGTCCGGCATGTTCCTGCGCAATCTGCATCGCTGGTCCGCGCATGCAATGGTGTTTCTGGTATTCGCGCACATGTTCAAGGTGTTCTATCGAGGCGCGTACCGGCCGCCGCGCGAGTTCAACTGGGTGATCGGCGTGGTCCTCCTGCTTATTACCTTATTGCTGAGCTATACGGGATATCTCCTCCCGTGGGATCAATTGGCCTATTGGGCTATTACGGTCGGCTCGAACATCGCCTCCGCCGTGCCGGTGATCGGAGACAAGATCCACTTCCTCCTGCTGGGCGGGCACGCTGTAAACGCGAACGCTCTGCTGCGCTTCTATGTTTTGCACTGCATGATCCTGCCGCTGGCCGCGATGTTCTTCGTGGCAATTCACTTTTGGCGAATTCGCAAGGATGGCGGACTCTATAACCACGACAGTGAGCCGGCAACCGTGCGAGCCAAGATGATCGGCTCCGCCGTAAAGGAGACGAACTAGCCATGGCTGACTCGAAGGATTTCGTCGCCGGCGTGGATTCGAACGCGAAGAAATCTCCGCGGCGCATCGTCTTCATCACCCGCCGTACATCGGCGCAGGTCAAGGCCGAAACCGAAGATCAACTCCAGACCTTCCCGGAGGTGCTGTTCCGGGCAGCAGTGGCTGTGATGACGCTTGCGGTTGTGCTGGTTTGGACGGCCCTCCTTTTCAACGCGCCCCTCGAGGGCCTTGCCGATCCGTCGCACACACCGAATCCCGCGAAGGCGCCGTGGTACTTCCTGGGATTGCAGGAGATGCTGCACTACTTTCCGCCAATGGTCGCAGGTGTTCTGGCGCCGGGGCTTGTAGTCATGGCGCTCATCGTTATTCCTTACTTCCGGGTCAACATCGAGGCGGACGGACTGTTTCTGAAGGGCCGGCAGAAGCGGCTGCGCATCTTCTATCTGGTCGCCGCCGCCCTCTCAGTTTTCCTGCTG
>QHVR01000330.1 GCA_003223595.1 Acidobacteriota bacterium | reverse complement strand
GCCGGCAATAATCACGCGGATGCCGTTCTCGGCGGCTTTACGAGCGAAGTCGGCGGTGCGATCCGGCGAGCGGTGGGCGGAGGTCACATCAATTTCGTAAGCGATGCCGAACTCATCGAGAGCCTTGCCCGCCTCCCGCATGATCTCCAAATCGGAATCACTTCCCATCACAATCGAAACTTGTGGCTTGCTCATTTCGAACTCTCTCCTGATATTTGGAATTAAGCTTTCCGACTCAATGAGCGGTCATCTCTTGAGCGCTCGCGCGGCGATATCTGTCCGATAATGCGCGCCCTCGAATGAAATCTT
>QHVR01000329.1:11287-14412 GCA_003223595.1 Acidobacteriota bacterium | reverse complement strand
AAGTCGCTCTCCAGGCGCATGAGAATGGGTTGGGTTTCGGGATCGCCGAAACGGCAGTTGAACTCCAGCACCATGGGTCCGCGGGCCGTCATCATGAGCCCGCAGTAAAGGACGCCTTTGAATTCCGTGCCCTCGGCCTTCATTCCTGCGACAACTGGACGCGCAACGTGATTCAGCAGCCAATCGCGCATGCCGCTATCGAGAAGTTCGGGGGTGGAATACGCGCCCATGCCGCCGGTGTTTGGGCCGGTGTCGCCATCGCCGACGCGCTTGTGATCCTGCGCGGCGACCAGCGGCGCAACGCGCTCTCCATCACTGAAAACGAGAAATGAAAGTTCATCTCCCTCAAGGCACTCTTCAAGGACGACCCGTGCGCCGGCATCGCCAACCATGCGGCCGCTGAGCATCTCGGCAGCGGTGGAAGCGGCCTCTTCCTTGCTCCGGGCGATGACCACCCCTTTTCCAGCGGCTAATCCATCGGCTTTCACTACCACCGGGGTGTGAAAGTGGCCGAGAGCCGAACGTACCTGATCCATGGAATCGCAAATCGCGAAGTGAGCGGTGGGAATGTGATGACGCTGCAGGAATTCTTTGGCAAAGCTCTTGCTCAGTTCCAGCCGCGAGGCCGCTTGGGTCGGGCCGAAGATAGGCCATCCGCGACGGGTGAACTCGTCCACCACGCCCAGGGTCAAGGGTAGTTCCGGGCCAACCACGGTGAGATCCGGTTGCAAACGGTTGGCCAGCGACACGATCGAATCCAAACTCTTGACATCGGCGGGAGCAACCTCGGCGTCGTCGGCGATGCCGCCATTCCCCGGAGCGCAGACGAGTTGCGTAATGCGGGGTGATTGCCGCAGCTTCCAGACCAAGGCGTGCTCGCGCCCGCCACCACCTAAGACCAGAACTTTCATAAGTCAGAGCAAAACAGGTTAGGGGTTGAAGACGAAGGCTGTCAAACGCGCTCGCGGCGTCGGGGTGAATGTTATAACTCGAAGAGAGTGGGGATGCGATGAGCGCGATAGTAACAGGCGGTTAATGAAGGCAGCGTAGCGTGAGGAGTTGCTGGCATTCGCGCTGTCTTGCATTGGAGGGGGTCAATTCCGGCGGGCAGAAATTCTGGGTCAGATCAGCTGCGATGAGAAAGACGAACAGAATGGCGGTTTGGCGCCGTGCAGAATGCTCGCGCTGCGTTCTGCTGGTTTGCGTTCTGTTCGGTCTCACGCTGGCGCCAGTCGCGGCTCAGCAGAGCGATCCAAACTTGCCGCCGCCACGCGAGCCCGAAAATGCCGAAGCGTCTACCAGCAGAGAATCGATGCTTCCACATTTCAAGAGCACGCGGTTCTGGCTCTCGGGCCAGGCCAATTTCATTTTTCAAGCGCATCCTGCGTTTCACTCGCCCTACAGCGGCCCTCACAGTCTTGGTCCGCGCTATGAAAAGGCGACCTCGCGCGTTCTGACGCTGTACACCGGCGCTCGTGTGAGCAACTCGCTGGAGTTCCTGGTCGACGTCGAAGAGGCTGGCGGCTCCGCATTTAGCGAGGGGTTCGGGCTCGCCGGCAATACCAACCTCGACATCGTGCGCAATCCGTTTTTGAGCAAGGCGCCGTATCTTGGCCGGGGCGAGATCCATAAAGTGTTCGCGCTGAGCGATGACAAAGTTGAGAACCAGCGCACGGCCTTTTCGTTATTTGACGAACTGCCCCGCCGCCGGCTCGAGCTGCGCTTCGGGAAGTTCAGCGTGCCGGATTTTTTCGACCTGAATTCCGTCGGTTCCGATACTCACTTTCAATTCGTCAACTGGACCATCGACAACAACGGCGCCTGGGACTACGCCGCCGATACGCGCGGCTACACCGTCGGCCTGGTTGCCGACTATGAAGATCGAAATTGGGGATTTCGCTTCGCCGAAGCGCTGATGCCCAAGGTCGCGAATGGGATCGACCTAGTCTGGAAACCCTGGCAGGCCCATGCCGACAATTTTGAATACGAGCTGCGCAAAGGGGTGCTCCCCGGCAAGCACGGAATGGTGCGCGTCCTGGCGTATACCAATTCGGCGAACATGGGCATTTATCTGGAGCAGGTCATCCAAGCTGCGGGCCGTGGCGTTGCGCCCGACATCACGGCGCATCGCTGGCGCATCACTCGCAAGTACGGATTCGGCCTAAACGTCGAACAGAATGTCTCCCGGTACCTCACTGCTTTTGTGCGGGTCGGCTGGGACAATGGAAAGACTGAATCATTCGCCTATACGGAAGTGGATCAGACTTTCGATCAGGGCATTGGGGCCAATGGCGCGTGGTGGCATCGCAAGCAGGACCGGGCGGGGGTGGCCTTCGTGTCGAACGCGATCAAGAAAGATCATCAGAACTATCTTGCGGCGGGAGGGTTGGGGTTTCTGCTGGGCGATGGACATCTTCGATATGGGCGGGAGAGCGTGTTGGAGACTTACTACACCGTGCATTTGTGGCGGGGGATTTATGTCGCGCCTGGATTTCAGCACGTCAGGAATCCGGGATATAACCGTGAGCGGGGACCGGTCAGCATTCCTTCGCTGCGGGCGCATGTGGAGTTCTGAGGAGTAGCGTTCAGGGACAGCCGCAGGTGGCGGCGAGAGCTTTACGATTGCTCTCACAACCAAAGCTTGCCGAGCTTCGCTCCGCTGACAGCCGATGGCGCGGCTGTCCCTACACAAATCTTCCTACAAAACCTGGACAGCCTGAGAGGCTGTCCCTACGCGGGCGTCCCCACGTGGATCTGTTCGGCCCTAATTTGCTGCGCCTGGGAGTTCTTGGGGGTTCAGCAGCATTTCTCCGTTGAATTGCTGAATCGTGCTGTAACACTCGCAGGCCGTGCTCTCCAGTTTCTTTCGGTTCAGAACCTTCACGGCGCCATGGGAGTACTCGATGATTTTCTTTTTCTGCAGCGCGCCTGCGGCCAAGCTGACGCTGGGGCGATCGGTTCCGAGCATCATTGCCAGGAAATCGTGAGTAATCTTCAGCAGGCCTGAGCCGACGCGATCCTGCGTCAGCAGCAGCCAGCGCGACAGCCGCTGCTCCAGGTCATGGAGCCGGTTGCATCCCGCCGTTTGCGCCACTTGCATGCCATGCAGCGCGGCGTAGCGGTTG
>QHVR01000329.1:0-11273 GCA_003223595.1 Acidobacteriota bacterium | reverse complement strand
GCCGGCATGCGGAAGCCATCGCCACTAACCTGCATGATGGCCTGATGAGGAACGCTTCGCAGCCCCGCCGAAACCGCGATGGGAGTGAAGCCTTCGTTACCTAAAACACCGACCTCGACGCTTTCTCCGTTTTTGGTGCGAAACACCAGGGAAACCATACCCGAATTTAAAAAATAGACGAATTGCAGCTTCTGTTTGGGTTCATGTAGAACGGTTCGTTGCGGTAGTTCCAGGTAGTGCAGATCCTCGCGCAGGAAATGAAATTCTTCGTCGGGGATGGCTAACAAGATTTGATTTCGTACCGGCTTACCTTCGGAGTTGGTACGCTCGCCGGGATGGGAGACTTCGGTGATAGCGGGAATCGCATTCTTAGGGCGCAAAGCTTTCCTCCGTGCGCGACGCGGTCTTGACTTCATACAAGAAGTGGGATGCGCAGAAGGGGAACTCTGGCCATGCGACTGCCTCGTAGCGTGCGCCTAAAAAATCCTTAATGCGTACAGGATTTTCCCGATAGCGGGTGAATGTTCGCGTCCCTTACTTTGTCGGGCATCACACAGACGACGAGGAGCGCCCCTGTCGACTGTCATTTGCTGACGTGACGCGCATCCTCATCGCCGACGATAGTCCTGCCGTGCGTGGAGCTCTCGTAAAGCTCCTGGGGGCGGCTCATTCGGTTGAATTGATCGAGGTGGAGAATGGTGAAGCGGCGCTTTCGCGAACGCTGGAGTTGCGGCCGGATCTTGTGATTCTGGATCTGGCGATGCCAATCATGGACGGTTTGACAGCGGCGCGGGAGATTTCGACCGCTCTCCCTGGCATTCCGATCCTGATGTACACCATGCATTCGACGCCCGCGCTGGAACTGGCGGCTCAGAGCTACGGAGTGCTGCATGTAGTGGCCAAGGGAGACACGGGAGAGTTGCTCGCCGCCATCGGGCAACTGACTTCATACTAATGAAGTCGGATGCGCGGAAGGGGAACTCTGGCCATGCGACCACTCCGTAGCGTGCGGCTAAAAATTCCTTAACTCGTACAGGATTCTCCGGTTAGCTAAACGTTAACCATTGAGGCCGCAGGGCTTTGGGAGTCGCCTTGGCGAGCAATGTAGTCGAGCTTACAGTTAACTGGGACAGCCCTGAGCGGGCTGTTCCTACGCTGATTTCAGCCAAAAATTGTCAAGGGGGTAAAACGCGAGAGATGGAGTTAAGTACGTGAAAACTGGGCAAATATAAATCTGAAATCTTTTCCGGTTTGCCCCGGCCAATTTGCTATTCTGGAAATATAGAGAGAAATTAAGGGAAGGCGCGGCCTAAGGGTCGCGCCTTCGTGTTTCTGGAGGCAAGTTCTATTCCTCACGCCCCTACGGTCTGGGGCTTGCTGGCCAGCAACTGTCTCAGCACGTACTGCAGAATGCCGCCGTTGGCGTAATACAAAGCTTCCTGCGGGGTATCGATGCGGACGACTGCATCGAACTCCAGCGGGTCTTTGCCGTTGGCCGAGGCGCGTACTTTGACGGTGCGTCCGGGGGCGAAGTGGTTCACAACATCGCGGATGCCGGTGATCTCGAAGGTTTCTTCTCCCGTGAGCCTTAGAGATTCGGCGTTCTGGCCTGCGGCAAACTGCAGCGGCAGGATGCCCATCCCGACCAGGTTGGAGCGGTGAATGCGCTCGTAGCTCTCGGCGATTACGGCGCGCACTCCGAGCAGGGCCGGGCCTTTGGCAGCCCAGTCGCGCGAGGAGCCTGAGCCGTATTCCTTGCCCGCGAGGATGAGCAGAGGGGTGCCATCGGCGCGGTATTTTTTCGAGGCGTCGAAGATCGACATCTCGGTATTGGTGGGCAGGTGACGGGTGAATCCACCTTCGGTCTGCACCAGCCTGTTACGCAGGCGGACGTTGGCGAAGGTGCCGCGGACCATGACCTCGTGATTGCCGCGGCGGGAACCGTAGGAGTTGAAGTCGGCGGGCTTGACCCCATGTTCCTGCAAATAGTGTCCGGCGGGGCTGTCTTTCTTGATCGATCCTGCGGGCGAGATGTGGTCGGTGGTCACGCTGTCGCCGAGAACTGCCAGGACGCGGGCGTGGTTGATGTCCTCGACTGGGGCGGGCTTCACGTCCATGTCGTCGAAGTAAGGGGCGCGCTGAATGTATGTGGAGTTCTGGTCCCAGGCGTAGGTATCGCCTTTGGGGACGGCGAGGCCACGCCAGCGCTGGTCGCCCTGGAAGACTTCAGCATAGGATTTCTTGAACATCTCGGAAGTAATGGCGTGCTGCATGGTGTCTTCCACTTCGCGCGAGCTGGGCCAGATGTCGGCGAGATAGACAGGCTGGCCGTCCTTGCCCTTGCCGATGGGATCTTTGCGCAGATCGATATCGATTCTGCCGGCCAGCGCAAAGGCGACCACCAGAGGGGGGGACATGAGGTAGTTGGCGCGAACTTCGGAGTTGATGCGGCCTTCGAAGTTGCGATTGCCCGAGAGCACGGAGGCGACCACTAATTCCTTATCGTCGATCGCTTCGGAGACCTCGGTAGGCAGGGGGCCCGAGTTGCCGATGCAGGTGGTGCATCCGTAGCCGACGAGATGAAACTTCAGCTTCTCGAGATAGGGCATCAGCCCGGCCTTTTGAAGGTAGTCAGTCACGACTTTGGAACCGGGAGCCAGCGATGTTTTGACCCAGAGGGGAACGGTCAATCCCTTCTCCACGGCTTTCCTGGCGAGCAGGCCGGCGCCAATGAGTACCGAGGGATTGGAGGTGTTAGTACAGGAAGTAATGGCAGCGATGACGACGCTGCCATGCTGCAGAGAGTCCTTGACTGATTCAGGAACATGCTCGCGGATATCCGGATCCTGGACGCCAACGGCAGCCGGACTGCCGCCTTCCTGTTCCCAGCGATCTTTTGTAGTGGGGGCGACGGCGGGAATGGCGCCAGCTTTGGTGGAGGCTTTCGGCTTCATCAGGCCAGGGAGGGCGTCGCAGAAGGACTCTCCGGCTTGGGAGAGCACGACACGGTCCTGCGGGCGTTTTGGACCAGCGAGCGAGGGCTCCACGGTGGCGAGATCGAGGGAGAGCAACTCGGAGTACTCGGCCTGGGGAGTCTTGTCGTCATGGAACATGCCTTGCTCGCGTGCGTAGGACTCGACGAGAGCGATTTGATCTTCGGTGCGTCCGGTCAGGCGCAGATATTTCAAAGTCTCTTTGTCGATGGGGAAGATTCCGCAGGTGGCGCCGTATTCGGGAGACATGTTGGCGATGGTGGCGCGATCGGCGAGCGGGAGATCGCGCAATCCCGGGCCGAAGTATTCGACGAATTTGCCCACCACTCCATGCTTGCGCAGCATCTCGGTGATGGTCAGAACGAGGTCGGTGGCGGTGGCGCCTTCGCGCAATCTGCCAGTGAGCTTCACTCCAACCACAAGGGGAATGAGCATGGAGACAGGCTGTCCGAGCATCGCCGCCTCGGCTTCGATCCCTCCGACTCCCCAACCGAGGACGCCCAAGCCATTCACCATGGTGGTGTGGCTGTCGGTGCCGACCAGGGTGTCGGGGTAGGCTTGGCGCTTACCTGGAGACTCACGGACGAAGACTACGCGGGCCAGGTATTCGAGATTGACCTGGTGGACGATACCGGTATCAGGAGGAACGATGGCGAGATTTCTGAATCCGGTTTGACCCCAGCGGAGGAAGGAGTAGCGCTCCTGGTTGCGCTGGAATTCGAGCAGCGCATTCATTTCGAGCGCGTTGCTGGTGCCGAATTCGTCGACCTGGACGGAGTGATCAATGACCAGTTCGACGGGTTGCAGCGGATTAATCAGGGAGGGGTCGCCGCCTAGTTGCTGCATGGCATCGCGCATGGCCGCGAGATCGACTATGCAGGGGACTCCGGTGAAATCCTGCAGGAGGACGCGGCTGGGGGTGAAGGCAATTTCCTTGTCGGCCTTCGATTTGCTGTTCCAGTTCGCCAGCGCGCGAATGTCTTCTTTTCGCACGTTGCGTCCATCTTCGGTGCGCAGCAGGTTCTCGAGAAGAATTCGCAGGGAGAAGGGCAGGTGTCTGGTGGAGATTCCCTGCTTGTCGAGCGCGTCGAGGCGGTAGATTTCGTATTGCTTGTTTCCGATTTGGAGAGAAGAGCGGGAATTGAAGCTGTTCACAGACATGGGGGCCTTCCTTCGGGAATTGCTGGGACCAGAAATGGCTGCGCGGAATGCAACCTATAGTTTAATTCGTTTGGGGAGGAATTGCTTAGTTCCGGGGCAGGCGAAGCTTCGCTTCGCTGGACAGGCGATGGCGGCTGTCCCTACATGCTTGTATCGATTGGGCTCGGGGAATAGAATTCTGCCGAACTTTTTCTTTGGAGGTTCTCATGGCTGTTGCTCCGCTCCCTCCGGTTACGTCCTCTCCCGTGCCAGCACCGGCGCCGCTCTCGGAAGGTGCGCGCATTGTCGATACTTTCGTCGCGCCGTCGAAGACGTTTACGGACCTGCGGCGGAGCGCGAGTTGGTGGGTGCCATTCCTGCTGATGGTGGTGGTTTCGTCAGCGTTTGTTTATACGGCGGGCCAGAAAATCGGGTTCCGCAAGATCATGGAGAATCAGATGCAGGCGCAGCCCAAAGCGCAGGCGCGCCTGGAGAACCTGCCTGCTGCTCAGCGGGAAGCACAGCTGGAGAGCGGGGCGAAGGTTACCGAGATCATCTCCTATGTTTTCCCGCTCATCACGCTGATCATGTGGCTGGTCATTGCGGGAGCTCTTTTTGGCACTTTCAAGTTGGCGGCGGGGGCGGACGTCTCTTTCAACGTATCGCTCGCGATTGTGATCTATTCAGCCCTGCCACTGATGGTGAAGAGTGTGCTCGCGCTGGCGTCGGTGCTGGCGGGGATGAGCCCGGATTCATTTACGTTTCAGAATCCGGTAGCGACCAATCCCGGGTATTTCCTTAATCCCGCGGACGGCGTGTTCCTCTACAGCCTGTTGACGGGGGTCGACATCTTCATGATCTGGACACTGGTGCTGACGGCGATCGGTTTCACGTGCGTCAGCAAAGTGAAGCGCGGGACGTCGCTGGCGATTGTGTTTGGATGGTGGGCGGTGTTCACGGTGTTGGGAGCGGCGCTCGGGGCGGCGCTGTCGTAAGAGGGCGCTCGTTAGCCCGCAATCGATTCGACGGCTTTCACGATATCTGGCGGGAGGGTCAGGGTCAGACTGGCCAAATCCTGCTGCAAGTGTTGGGCGTTGCTGCTGCCCGTCAATGGCAGGATGCCTATCGCGCGGGAAAAGCTGAAGATCATCTGCGCGGGAGTAATTCCCAAGCGACGCGCGAGGGCGACGAAGGGCGCGTGCTGCAGGACCTCGGGATTGGCGGTGAGCAGAGAGAATCCCTGGTAGGTGATGTTGTGGCCGGCACAGAAGTTGCGCACATCGCGATCCCAACCCAGGCGGGCGAAGCAGCGGTTCTGTACGAAGGTTGGCAGTTCGGTCCCAGAAGAGTTCATCTGCTCGAGATGATCTAGCGCCACATTGCTTACTCCGAGAAGGCGGGTGCAGCCCGCATCGCGCTCCTTCCGCATGGTTTCCCAGGTTTCGGCGTCAGCATCAGTCCATTCATAGCTTGATGCAGGGCCATGCAGGACGAAACTGTCGACGTGGTCAGTCTTGAGGTGATCGAGAGATCCTGCCAGCGATTGCTTTACCTGAGTGCTGAGGCTTGCAGATGGATCGTAGGGTAAGCGAGAATCCTGGCCGCGCTGGTAGGTGAACTTCGTTTGCAGAAACAGATCGTCGCGGGTGCATACACCGGCACGGTAGGCGGTGGCGAGACCTTGTCCGACGGCCTCTTCGAAGTAATGCTTGCGCTGATTCGCCGTATCGATGGCGCGGAATCCGGTGCGCAGGGCGAGTTCGGTGAGAGCAGCGGTGCGGTCTTCTTTCCAGGCGGTGCCGTAAATGAAAGAGGGACGTTCGGAGGGCATGAGGAGATTGTGCCATGCCGGAAGATTTGATTCAGGAGGCGATCAGCGCAGAGTTTGGCTGTTCTGAAGTTTTTCCGCCAACTTTAATTCGCGTTCTGCGTCGTCTTTCTTGCCTACATTGCGATAGGCCTGACCCAGCAGCTGGTGGGTCATGGGATTGTTGGGATCCATGGTGGCGGCCCGTTGCAGGGCGAGCACAGCGAGATCGAACTCGCCTTTTTTCTCCAGAACCTTGCCTCGCAGAATGAACGGCCCGGTGGAAGTGGAATCGAGCCAGATGGATTTCTGCAGCAGGCGGTCGGCTTCATCGTATTTCTGTACGCGGGAGTAGGCGTCTGCCAACTTGTAGTACGTCGCCGCGTGGGCGGGGTTGAGAGCGATCTCTTTTTCAAATTCCGCAATCGCTTCTGGAACCCGCGATTTGTACAGGTACAACTCGCCCAAAAGGAAATGCACCAGCGGCAGCTTGGGATCCAAGGTCGCGGCTTTCTGCGCATACTCTTCCGCAACCGGATCGTATTCCTGCCGCAGCAACATACGCGCGGTAAAGAGGTAAGCGGCGGCGGAGTCGGCGGGCACGGCAAACATGGTTGCGAATGACTTGCGCGCCTGATCGTAGTTTTTGGTTTGAATGTAGGCGATACCCAGGACGTAAGCCGCATCCACATTCGCCCGGGGATACCAGGTTTGCACTTTTTCGAGTAAAGGAATCGCGTCGGCGGGATGTCCGCCGCGGAAATATGCCAGGCCGAGCATCTGAACGGCTTCGTCATTCGCGGGATCGGCAGTGTTCGCCTTTTTTAGATATTCGATGGCCTGAGGGAAATCATTCTTTCGGTAGTAGGCAGTGCCCAGTTCGAGGGCGAGGCCTTTGGCTGCTGGATCCTGTGCCTCGACGGCATGCAGTTGGGCGATGGCGTCGTCCAGTTTGCCTTCCTGCATGAGCTTGCGGGCTTGGGTGAAATCCGCGGTGGCTGCGGGTTTGGGGGCAGCGGGAGAGCTGGCGGCATCCGGCTGCTGTGCGGCAGAAATTGCTGAGAGTGCCAGGATTGCCAGCAACAGGTTGGCGACGTTTTTTTTCATTGGGCCCGAAAGTTTGCCTTTGAGCATGCGCATGTTAAGTCAGCGCGGGTTCATTTCCTTCAGTGCTTCCAGATTCTCTTTCGCGATGGGCTGAGCGGGATCGAGCAGCAGGGCATGCTGGAAGTGCACCCGTGCGTCAGCGTAGCGGCCCATTTCCGCCAGTGCCGCGCCCAGATTGGCTTCGACTGCGGCATCTTGCGGCTGCAGGCGCAATGCAGTCTGGAATTGGTCGACCGCTGCCGCGAAATCATTCTGCTGCGCCAACGCGAAGCCGAGATTGTAGTGTGCGTCAAAGTAGTCGGCACGTGCTTTCAGCGCCGCTTGCAGATAGGAAACGGCCTGTGCAGGACGTCCGCCTTCGACGAGAGCCGCGCCCAGGGCATTGTTGCCGGTCGCGTCTTCAGGGCGCAATTTTACAGCAGCTTCATATTCGGCGAGAGCTGCATCGAGATTCCCTCTGGCCTGCAGCATCGCTCCGAGATTGTAGTGGGCCTCGAAGTCTGCAGGATTTTTCTCGACGTTATGGCGCGCCAGAGCTTCCTGGAGGGCCATTCGGGGATCACCATTGGCCGCATCGAAATTCACTGGGAGGACCTGAAGCCAGAGATGGCACATCTCATCGGTCGAGCGGTTGCCACCGTTCACCCGCAGCGGAGGATGGTTGGGATTCATGGGATTCGCATCCGAATTGTCGTAGGAATAGAGCAGGCTGATGACGGTTCCCCTGGGCAGCAGCACCGGTTCTGCATAGCGGTACACTGCCTGCCAGTTCAGGTTCCACTGCGGGATGTAAATCAGCATCTTCTTTGTGCCGTCGGGCAGGGTGGCTTGCGCCCGGATGTCCTTGCCCAAGTAATGGGCATGCGGGTAAATCGCCATCAGATCTACATCCACCGGCAGGGTGAAATCGTCGGTGACAAGAAAATCTTTTTGGCCCGGGGGGATGTCGAGTTTGAGATCGTTCTCCAATTGCAGCAGCATGGGAAGCTTGGTTGCCGGATGATCGGTGAAATAAAGCCCGATGCTCGGCTGAATCACCTCGGGCTTGCCGGAAGGCTGCAGGTGGGTGTTGAGCACTAAATCAGTTCCCTTGTCCAGGCGCAGGGCCATGCCTTCGGGCTCGACGTAAGGAATAGTTCCGGGCTTCCAAAACAGAAGATGGCTGTCAGGATCGAAGGCCTGCGACTCGATTCGGATTTCCATGCCGCCAAAGCCGGCGCCGGGCTCGGTTTCGCGCTGGCGCGATGCGTGGGCGCGGTCCACCAGGATGTTGGCGTGGTGCACATACTGCTTGTCGCCGGGACGAATCTCTACCGCCTTTACCCATTTGGTTTCCTGGATGGGAAGACGGAAAATGAAATTCCAGTAAGTGTCCGTGCCCTCCGGCGGCAAGATGAAGGGCTTCTCGGCCTTGAGGACCAGGTCTGGCTGACCCAGCCTCCATCCTTGAACAAATTTGGGGGCTGGCGGCAAATCCGCGGGAGCGCCTTCTGCCGCGCCCTGTTCCACCCAAGTCAGGATGCGATTAATGTCGGCGTCCGATAAGCGCAGCTCGTCGGCAAACTTCAATTCCTGCGGCTCAGGAAGCCAAGGAGGCATGGCCCGCGAGCGGACGACGTCTGCAATCTGGCGCGCATGCTTCTTCACATCGGAGTAATTCAGCAGCGAAAACGGAGCAGCCTCGCCGGGACGATGGCAGGTGGAACAGGAACGAAAGACGATGGGCGCGACGTCGCGATTGAAGGTGAGCTGAGAAGCCGGGGCGGAAGACTGGGCGGCCAGCATCGGAGCGAAGGTGGAGCTCAGGAGGCCAAACAGGATGATGCGCAGGGGAAAGCTCATTCGACATCCGAAATGTAGCATCCCACTCCCCTGACTTCCTTGTGCGCCAGCGTAGTTCGCGCCGCGGCGGCATTGATGGCGTCGCGCAATTCGTGAGCAGTGGGGGCGGGGCGGGCGCGACTCAGATCGATGTACCAGTCGTCGATCCGTCCGTCGTAAATCAGTCGACGATCGCCGTCGAACACGGCTACCTCGGGAGTGATCTGCACCCGGCTTAATTTCACCAGTGCGTGCTCGGGGTCGCGCAAAACCGGCAACTGGTATCCATAGTCCGCGACGGATTTTCGGATGTCTTGGGGATTATCGGTTCTGTCAGGGTATACCAGCCAGAAACTGGCCCGATCCGCGTACTCCCTGCTGATCTTTTGGACAACCGGAGCGTAGCGGCCGGACACCGGACAATCGCGCCGCAGAAAGATCAGGACCACTGGTTTGCCGGAAGCGGCCGCGAAAGGATTCACCGCATGCCCGTCGAGATCGAGCGCCTGCTGCGCCGTTGCCAGTCCGCAGAGCACGGCCAGCACCGTGCCCATCCACATCAGAGTGATCGAGAATTTGCGCCGCCGCATAAAGCGCCCACGAACTCACCAATTCTAAGAGCGACGGAGACGAGTGTCCACCGCTGGGCCGCGCTACAATGGCGCAACAATGATCGCCCATCTCCGCGGCAAGCTGTTGGCCAAGCATCCCAACCAGGTCATCGTCGAAACCTCGGGCGTCGGTTACGACGTCACCATCACCGTTCCGACGTTCTCCGATCTGCCGGAGACCGGGACTGAGGTTGCGCTGCACATCCACACTCATGTGCGGGAGGATGCACTCGCGCTTTATGGCTTCCTGCGCGCTTCGGAAAAGTTGCTGTTCGAAAAGCTGATCACCGTGAGCGGAATTGGGCCCAAGCTGGCCATCACCATTCTTAGCGGTATGCCGGCCGACGAGATGGTGCGCTCGATCCGCGGGAACGACGTAGCGCGTCTCACGCGAATCCCGGGGATTGGCAAGAAGACGGCCGAGCGGATGGTGCTAGAGCTGCGCGACAAGCTGCCAGAAAGTGGAACGCTCGCAGCGCCCACCACGTCAGCCGTGACGCCCATTGAAGAAGATGTGCTCTCGGCGCTCCTTAACCTCGGCTATCAACGAGCGGCTGCCGAAAAGGCCCTCGGTGCCGCGAGCAAGAATAGGGCAGGATCTTTCGACGCCCTGTTCCGCGAAGTGCTGGCAGCGCTGACGAAATAGCTACTTCCCAATGCAGAACGTGCTGAAGATCAGATTCAGAATATCGTCCGTGGTAGTCGCGCCTGTGATCGCGTCCAGCGGCCGCAGCGCGTTGTAAAGATCGAGTAGCAGCATCTCATGGGGAATCTTCAGGGCCACCGCCTTGTTCGCCGCCTCGAGCGCGCTTAGGGAATCTTCGATCAGTCCGCGGTGGCGCACGTTCGTGAGAAAACCATGTTCAGCTTCTGCGCCGATGCTACCCCGAATGTGCTGTAAGATCTGCGCGCGCAATTCTGCGACGCCTTTCCCGGTCACCGCTGAGGTGCGAACGTCAGGCGCCCTATTCCCTGATCGCTGTGCGGTGATCTGCAGGTCAATCTTGTTTTGGACAACAATTGTGGGCCGGATCGAAGCCTGAGCAGTTAGCTTCGCGTCTTCGGCGGCTTCCTCCTGCGATGCATCGAGGACTACGAGCACCAGGTCGGCATCGGCTAGGGCCTCCTTCGACTTCCGAATACCGATGGACTCGGCTTCGTCGAGGGAGTGACGAATGCCGGCCGTATCGACCAATCTGACGGGAATACCACCGATAGCAACGGTTTCAGTGACCAGATCGCGCGTGGTGCCAGGAGTGGCCGTTACGATCGCGCGTTCGCGTTCGACGAGTTGATTAAAGAGACTCGATTTGCCCACGTTGGGGCGGCCGACAATCGCAAGCGTCAATCCCTCATGCACGATCTTGCCGTAAGCAAAGCTGGCCCGAAGTTGCTCGAGTGGAACCTGCACGTCGGCGATGTGTTGCAAGATGACGGCATCGGGCAAAATTGAAACGTCGTCATCGGCAAAATCAATTCCGGCCTCGAGTTGCGCGATGAGTTGCACCAGATTCTGCTTGATGGGCTGCAAGCGGCGCGACAATGAGCCATCCAACTGCTGCGCTGCGACTTTCGCCTGATAGACCGTCTGGGATTCGATCAGGTCGCGAACCGCCTCGGCCTGGGTCAGGTCGATTCGTCCGTTGAGGAAGGCGCGCGAAGTGAACTCGCCGGGCTCGGCCAAGCGCGCTCCCGAGGCGACACAAAGCTCCACAATGTGGCGCAGTACCACCGGCGAGCCATGAGCCGAAATCTCAATCACGTCGTCGGTGGTGTAGGAGTGAGGCTTGGCGA
>QHVR01000296.1 GCA_003223595.1 Acidobacteriota bacterium | reverse complement strand
CAACACGAACTCCTCTTCCCATGGGCGGCCAACAATCTGTACGCCTACAGGTAAACCTTCGTCCGAGTGACTTACTGGGAGCACTGCGGCAGGATTCCCGAGTAGGTTGAACCACTCGGCATAACTCCATGCGTCCAGGTAGTGAACACTGTGGCCCTCAATCGTCCAGCCTCTTTCTCCGTGACGAAAAGCGGTGACGGCTGCGGGTGGACAAAGCAAGATCGGGTACTCCCGCATTTGCGCGAGAACTTCAGCGCGCAGCGAATCTCGACGGAACCAGGACTCGAGCAGTAAGTCTCCGCTCAATTCCGGTTCGGCCGCCGACCATTGCAGAAACTGGTGCAACATGGGGCTGCAGTCTTGTTGTCGGTCGCGAAACATCGGCTCAATCACCATGCCTCCGACCTTTACAAAGAATCGCTTCCACAGCACGCGCGCTTCCTCTAAACCCTCGGGGCGAAATGGCTCCACCTGAAATCCGGCGTTCGCCAGCGCATCCGCTGCCATCCGAACTGCCCGGCGGATTTCTGGCGCAACCAGGGTACGGCCGTCGGGCCGTCATCCTCGAAGTATCCGATCTTGCGCCGCATCAGTTCGTGATCGGCCGGCCATGTTACCGGGACGGGTGCGGCACAGGTATCTCCATCATCGGGACCTTGCATCACCTCAAACAAAACTTTCAAGTCCCCCACCGTTCGCGCCATGGGTCCAACAACTCCCAGGAACGCAAACGGACCGCCAGATGCCGGAAAGTGCCCGGTCGAAGGAAGGCGTCCGGGAGTGGGCTTGAGCCCGCAGATGCCGCTGAAATGCGCCGGCACACGGATTGAGCCGCCGCCATCGCTGCCGACGCCTGCCGCCGACATGCCTGAGGCAATCGCCGCCGCTTCCCCGCCGCTGGAACCGCCTGGAGTGCGCTCCACGTCCCACGAGCTGTTGGTTCGGCCGTAAAGAAGGTTGTCGGTCTCCCACGCCATCAGCAGTTCCGGAGTGTTTGTGACGCCAAGGATGATGGCCCCGGCCCTCCGCAAACGCTGGACCAGAGGCGCATCGTTGGCGGCCACGGCACCGGCACGAAGTCGCGTTCCGGATTCGATTCTCATTCCGGCAACATCAATCGAACTCTTGATGCTGATCGGAACGCCATGAAGGGGACCCAAGACCCTGCCCTCGGCAATCGCGGATTGCGCTTCGCGAGCTTCGCGTTCGACGCGTTCTGGATGATGAGCTTCGGTCAATTCCACAGGCGATAGTTTCTTCTCCCGAATTTGCGCGACCATCGTGGTCGCAGTCAGAAAGGTGAGGTCGGTCATAAAGAGAGTGAGAATTTGGAGTCTACAACAGAGGAAGCTTGGAGCCGGGGCGCCGCAGCCTCGAATTCAACTGCATCGCATTATCCAGTGCGAGCTTTTCGTCAACTGTCACCGCGCGGTAACTTCCCTTCTTCAGTTTCTCGAGCTGGAGCGGCCCGATCGCGACCCTTACGAGCCTGAGCACCTCGATGTCGAGAGTGGCAAGCATACGCCGGATCTGGCGGTTTCTGCCTTCGTCGAGCACAATTTCCAGCCATGAATTCTTCTCTCCCGAGCGAATCACACGGCATTGGCGGGCTCTCAGGATCTCTGTCTCTGTCGCAATGCCCCGTTGCATGGCTTCTATCACTGCCTCGTCGGCTAGCCTCGCGACCTGAACGTGATACGTCTTTTCCAGGTGCGTTTCGGGAGCAGTCACGCGGGCCGCCCATTCCGAATCATTCGTGAGCAGCAACAGGCCCTCGCTGGCCTTGTCCAATCTGCCGACCGGAGCGAGCCAGGGCAGCGCATCTTCACTCCGCAAGAGCGAGTAGATCGTCTCTCGTCCTTTCTCATCGGAAGAGGTGGTGACCAGGCCACGCGGCTTATTCATCATGAGATAAATCTTGCGGCCCGATTCAACCAGGATTCCATCCACTGCAATGCGGTCTTTCTGCAAATGGACCGGAGTTTCCGGATCCCGCCGCAAAGCCCCATTCAGCCGGACACGTCCCGCGCGAATGAATTCCGCAGCCCGCGTTCGCGAGCAATATCCCAGTTTCGAGAGCGCACGCGCGAGGCCGATTCGTCTTTCTTCGGTTTTCACCCTCTTGATCGTAGCTGAAAATGAATGAAGCATTTCGGCCGCTCAATGCCCAAGCAGAAATGAGTGCGTGTTGATAGGATGTTCCTCGCCGACTTTCGAAAGGAACCTGCTATGGCCCACCAACATCCTCCGCGATTTTTGAAGATTGTTGACGACGCAAAAACCCGCGTCCGCGAGACCAATGTGGACGAAGTCAAGAAGAGAATGGATCGCGGCGATAAGTTCTTGCTCGTGGATGTCCGCGAAGAAAGCGAATACGCCAAAGATCATTTGCCCGGCGCCATTCATCTGGGCAAAGGCGTTATCGAGCGCGATGTAGAAGCTCGCGTTCCCGATCTCAGCGCCGAGATGATCCTGTATTGTGGCGGTGGATTCCGTTCGGCTCTCGCCGCCGACAACCTGCAAAAAATGGGTTACACCAACGTGCTCTCGATGGACGGCGGCATTCGCGACTGGCGGGAAAAGGCATTTCCGCTCACTAAGGATTAAGTCGCAATTCGCGGGAGTTCAGTCTAGAATCAGCGCGCCGAGCGGTGAGCAATGAGCGATGAGCAATGAGCAGTGACCCAGAACATCATTGGCGCTCATAGCGGATTGCTCATCGCTCACAGCTCCCTATGAACGGACGCATCTTCTTCTGGTCACTCACTTCCGCGCTCGCCGGATTCCTTTTTGGATTCGACACTGTCGTCATCTCTGGCGCGGAAAAAACGATTCAGGCGCTGTGGGGTCTCACGCCCTTCGTGCATGGGATTGCGATGGCGTCGGCGCTCTACGGCACCGTACTGGGCTCTCTGCTGGGCGGGTGGCCTGCGGACCGCTTCGGGCGCAAAGCTACGCTGCTCTGGATCGGCGTTCTCTACCTTTTGGGTGCGGTGGGATCAGCATTGGCCCCCAACGTTGCGGTCTTCATCGCGGCACGCGTCGTCGGTGGTTTGGGAATTGGCATCTCGACCGTTGTCGCCCCTATGTATATCGCCGAAATTGCGCCTCCGAAGCAACGAGGGCGGCTGGCGGGAATGTTCCAATTCAACATCGTTTTCGGAATCCTCATCGCATTCGTTTCCAATGCACTGCTCGCTGGAATTGGCGAACACGCCTGGCGGTGGATGTTGGGAGTGGCGGCGTTTCCCTCCTTGCTGTATGCACTGTTTTGCCTCGGTCTCCCAGAGAGTCCTCGCTGGCTGCTGAGTCGTAAAGGGGACCGCGCGAGTGCGCTGGCGGTTCTGCAGAAGATTGAGCCGGACAGCACAAGAGAACAAATTGCCGCCGATGCTGACGAAATTGTCGCGGCTTCCTCGGCCGAACAGGCTTCTGCCGGGCATTTCTGGACGAATCGGTTGCGTCGGCCTATTCTGCTTGCCTTTCTGATCGCCTTTTTCAATCAACTCTCAGGCATCAACGCAATTCTCTATTTCGCTCCCCGCATTTTTGAACTCACTGGACTGGCGACGAAAGCAGCGCTGCTGCAGTCCATCGGCATCGGTCTCACTAACCTGGTATTCACGTTTGTCGGGCTTTGGCTGATCGACCGTCTCGGCCGCAGGACTCTTCTCTACATCGGATCCTTCGGCTACATCCTCTCGCTCGGCCTTGTGGCCTGGGGGTTTTTCACCCAGCACTATGTCATCGTGCCGGTATGCATTTTCGCGTTC
>QHVR01000295.1 GCA_003223595.1 Acidobacteriota bacterium | reverse complement strand
CATACAATATCTACGCCAGACAGGGGAGGCCATTGTGACTCAATTCTCTCGCAGACATTTCATGACCAGCGCCGCAGCTGTCGCCGGTTCCGCAATGCTATCTCGAGTCGCGATAGCATCCCCCCAAGATCCGGTCATCGATGCAAAACCCGATCCGAAGCTCGGCGGGAAGCCAATCAGCCGGGAGCGAGTTTCGTGGAAGATAGTTCCCTTTCATCTGACACAAGTGCGCCTGGGCAACGGTCCGTGCACGATTGCAATGGAAGCCGACCGACAGTATCTGC
>QHVR01000328.1 GCA_003223595.1 Acidobacteriota bacterium | reverse complement strand
CCTGCGTGGAAGACCATACGGTGAGCCGTCCGGGCTTGCCGGTATGCGGATCGATTTCGAAAGAAGCCAGCGTGGAGTGCGGCTCCATAGCAGCGTGTGTCACTTCGTTGGAGATAAAGCGCGCTTCGGCTATCTGATCCGCTTCCGCAAAACCGCGCTCAGGATCGCCAAATACGTGGTGATAATCTTTTTCGATATTGTTGGGCTTGTGATCGTGAATCAGATCCGACTGGGCCTTCATCGACTCTTCCGGATCGAAGTAGCCCGGCAGCACCTCGTAATCCACCTCGATCAATTCCAGCGCTCGCTCCGCAATTGCTTCCGAAGTCGCGACCACACATGCGACGTTGTCGCCAACATAGCGGACCTTGTCGAGCGCAAGAGGATACTCGTCATGGCCGACCGGAAGAATGCCGTAGGTTTTCGGCGCATCCTTCCCAACGGCGATCGCAACCACACCATCCAGTTTCGCGGCTTCACTTGTGTCAATGGATTTGATCCGGGCGTGAGGGTACGGGGAGTGCAGGATCTTCCCCACCAGCATGCCGGAAACACTGAGATCATCGGTGTATTTCCCGGAACCGGTGGTCTTCTCGGCGGCATCCACCATCGCGGTGGGCTTGCCAATGACGGCAAACTCGGAGCTCATCGCTTCTCCACTGCCAACGCTTCCCGCTCGGCCTGAATTGCGGAGCGGATCGCCTGATACATCTGGTTGTACCCGGTGCAGCGGCAGAGGTTACTGCTTAGCGCCATCCGGATATCTTCCTCGCTGGGATTCGGATTCTCCGCCAGCAGCGATTTCACGGTCATGATGAATCCGGGCGTGCAGTAACCGCACTGCGCTCCACCCCAGTCGCCGTAAGCTTTCTGAATCGCTGCCAGGCCCCCGTGCTCGCTGACCCCTTCAATCGTCGTAACTTCCTGGCCTTCCCAACTGGCGGCCAGCAGCGTGCACGACATCATTGCCACCCCATCGATCAGCACAGTGCAAGCGCCACAAGACGAGTCGTCGCACCCGCGCTTGGAGCCCGTAAGCTGCAACTGCTGCCGCAGAACATCGAGCAGCAGCGCATTGGGCTCGATGGCGAGCTCGTGAGTACGGCCGTTAACCCGAAGTTCGATGAGTTCTTTTTTCATTGAGCTATGAGCAGTGCGCGATGAGCTATGAGCGAGCTTTTGAGCCGATCGCTCACAGCTCATCCCTCATTGCTCCCAGCTCGTCAGTACACCTGTACCTTCTGATCCACTGTCCGCGCCCACGCATCGATGCCGCCACGCATGGACTGCGCCTTTTCGAATCCCTGCTGCCGTAACCAGGCCGTGACATTCATTGATCGCACGCCATGATGGCACACGACGACGATGTGATCCTCGGGATCAAGTTCCTGATGCGCCCGCGATGGCACATCGCCCATCGGCATGAGCTTGGCGCGATCCATTCGTGCCGCCTCAAACTCCCATGGCTCGCGGACATCCAGCAGCGTGAACGCGTCTCCCGCATCCAGCTTGGCTTTCACTTCTTCGGCGGTGATTTCGTAATCCATGTTAGGTATGAACACTTATTCGCCCCGCCACTTGGGCGGGCGTCTCTCCAGAAATGCGCGAATCCCTTCCTGCGCATCGGAAGTTTTCATCAGGTCTTCGAAATAAATCTTCTCGGCACGCGCCAGCCCTTTGTCGAAATGCATTGCGTCCCACGCGTAACACGCTTCCTTGGCCACGGCGAGTGCTGCCGGGCTCAAGTGCAGCAATTGCCCCACTCCGGCCGCGACCGCGGAACTGAGCTGCATCTCAGGAACGGCACGCGTCGCCAGTCTGATCTCGGCCGCTTCCCTGCCCGAAATCGAACGGCCCGTCAGTATCATCTCCGCCGCGCGCTTCTGCCCAACCAGCGCTGCGAGCGCCGTGCACGCCACAGGCGGATAACAGCCCAGCTTGATTTCAGGAAAAGCCCACTCTGCTTGTTCGCTGGTATAGACCAGGTCGCAAACCATGGCCAACTCTGCCCCGCCGCCAAGGCAAAGCCCGTGCACCGTTGCAATCGTGATCTTCTTGCTGGCGACCAGCGCGCGGATCAGGCCGTGAAATTTCGAGAGCATCTCCTCGACTTTGTCCGGCGTGTGTGCGGCTACATCCACGCCAGCCGAGAACGCGCGGCCTTCGCCGCAAATCACGATAACCGAGATTTTCGTCTGCGCCTCGAGTTCCGCCAGAACTTGGGCCAACTCCTCCATCATGCGAATGTCGATGACATTCACCGAAGGATTGCGCAACATGATGGTGGCGACGGCGCCATCGATTTCTAGCGAAACTCGGCTGAGCTTCGTATCTGTTGAACTCGTCGTCATAATCAGAGATTGATGGCTGATTTCCGCACTTCGCCGATCGAGGCCAGCGGATCCCGCGCTCCGGTTTTTTCCGCAATCCAATTCTTTTCGTTGCCGATAATTTCCAGCAGAAGCTTCTTGTCTTCCGCCGACGGCATGTACTCCTTCAGATGCTCTTCGTAAGCCTTGTCCTCGAGCGGTTCTCCGGTTTGAGCATGGAATTTCTGTCCCGCCCAGCGGCCGATGGCGCGGTTGAACTTGATGTCGGGCGCGTACAGCTTCGGTTCTCCCGGCTTCAGTGAATTGTTGAAGCGCTCGATCAGTCCTGAGACTTCCTCGCGATAGAGATGACGGTTGTAATCATTCAGATCATCGAGGTCGGCAGCTGTGTCGTTTTTCGGTTCGTCGTAACGTCCCTTGATCCCCCACACGTATGCCCAGTGCGCCGACGACGAGTGATCTGTACCAAACAGGTCGTACGAACTCGAGAGCCATTTGTTCAGATACTTCTGAATAAGCCAGGCCGGAATGATTCCTGCCTCCACAATCCGGCGCAGTCCGTCATTGCCTGTGCCCATGTGGAATGCCTCTTCGCGCAGCATGTACGACATCGAGCGGCCCAGGGGCGCGAATGCCGAGTACTTCAGCATCTGCAATTGGAACTTGCCATCGCGGTCCACAAAATCGGTGTAGGTGAAGAAGTCCATCCAGTTGTCGACATCGACGTTAAACGCGCCCAGCAGTCGCTTGTTCTCGAAAGCGCGGCGCTCCAGCATCTTCT
The DNA here is from genome assembly GCA_003223595.1 of Acidobacteriota bacterium. Lineage (GTDB taxonomy): Bacteria > Acidobacteriota > Terriglobia > Terriglobales > Acidobacteriaceae > Sulfotelmatobacter. Next base: position 7,105 of record QHVR01000328.1, on the reverse strand, counting down.
GCGCTTCCACTTTTCCCGAATAGCCAAAATGATCCACCAGCAGAGCGCACATCTGCCACCCGTGACGCATCTCTTCGATCATCACGCGCGTGATGGCGCGGCGATCCCAATCCGTGGGAGCGTTGTCGAGCAAGTTGCGCTGCTGCTCAACACTGGCAAACTCGGTATCGCCCTGGTAGACGATCATATTCATGAGCGCATCGCGCATTTGTTGCGTGGGAATCTGCCGCAGGTTCTCCCACTTGCGGCGGCCCTTATAGTGCCCGAACTCAATGTCTTCGGTCTCGATTGCGCCGTAAAGCGTATCGAACTGGAAGGCTTCGATGTCCGCCGTGTTCACCCCAATCTCTTTGCGCCAGTCGTTGAACAGCCCGATCCAGTCACTGAACGTCCCGATTTTTGCTACTTTTCCCGGCATAATTTAAAACCTCTTCACCACAGGGAAACGCTGCTTCTGTGCGCCTCTGGCTCGCTGTGGTGATGCTTTTTCATAACATGTTTAGCCACACGGTTTTCAGTTCCGTGTAGTGCTCGATGGCATGGGCGCCCAATTCGCGGCCAAAGCCTGAACTCTTGTAGCCACCGAATGGAAGGGCCGCGTCCATTAACCCGTACGTATTAATCCAGACCGTGCCAGCTTTCAGTCGGCGCGAGACGCTATGTGCTTTCTTCACGTCGCGCGTCCACACGGCGGCAGCTAATCCGTAGGGGTTGTTGTTCGCTTGCTCGATCACTTCATCCACATCGTCAAAGCTCAGCACGGACAGCACGGGACCGAAAATCTCTTCCCGCGCAATCTTCATATCATTCTGGACATCGCCGAAGATCGTCGGCTCGATGAAGAATCCCTTGCTGCCGTCCACGGAAACGCGATTGCCTCCTGCCACCAACTTCGCCCCATCCTTCTTGCCAGCATCGATGTAGCTGAGAACCGTCTGCATCTGCTCCTGGCTGACGATCGCGCCCAGCTTTGTCTTGGGGTCGAGCGGATCTGCAGGTTTCATCTTGGACGCGCGCGCTACCAGTTTCTCCGTGAACTCGTCCTTCAGCTTGCGTTCCAGAAACAAGCGCGAGCCAGCGTTGCACACCTCGCCTTTTCCGTAAAAGATCCCATTGATGGCTCCTTTAACCGCATTGTCCACGTCCGCATCGGAGAAGACGATGTTCGGAGACTTTCCTCCGAGTTCCAGTGTGACTCGCTTGAGCGTGTCGGCCGCGCCACGCATGATCTCCTTCCCGACGGTAGTCGAACCGGTAAATGCAATTTTGTCGATGCCGGGATGGGCCACAATCGCCTTCCCCGTCTCGGGTCCACCAGTGACGATGTTGATGACGCCCGCCGGAAATCCCGCTTCGATTGCGAGTTCACCCAACTTCAACGTAGTAAGTGGAGTCTGCTCAGCCGGTTTCAGCACGATCGTATTGCCGCAAGCGAGCGCGGGCCCGATCTTCCAGGACGCAAGCAGTAACGGAAAATTCCAGGGCACGATCAGTCCAACCACTCCCACTGGCTCGCGCAGAGTGTAAGTGAATGCCGCCTCAGAAGTGTTGACCGTTTCCCCATGGATCTTTGTGGCAAGTCCCGCATAGTAGCGCAGCACATCAATCACCATGGGCATATCCACGTAACGCGATTCGAAAATCGGCTTGCCATTGTCGAGCGTTTCCAACTCGGCAAGTTCCTCGATATTCTTTTCGACCAGATCGGCGAGTCTCCAGATCAGTCGTCCGCGCTCGCTGGCCGAGAGCTTGCGCCAGGGCCCGCTGCCGTCTTCAAACGCTCGTCGCGCCGCTTGGACTGCGCGGTCCACATCCGCGGCAGAAGCCTCGGCAACCTGCGTGAGCACTTCGCCCGTCGCCGGATTCATCGTGTCAAACGTCTTCGAACCTTCGGTCCACTGGCCATTGATCAGTAAGCGGCCGGCTTCGATCTTCACTTTGCTAGCTGCAAGCATTCAGCACCCTCAGCCGGACTTCGTCCGGCGGACGGACGAGGGCGTCCGTCCCTACACCACCTATTTCGCCTTGAACGTCGCTGGCCGCTTCTCTACATAGGCAGCCAGACCTTCTTTCGCATCCTCACTCTGGAATAGCAACTGCTGGTTCTCGCGCTCCACCGCGAGCGCCGACTCCATCGGAATCTCCCAGCCCGTCTGCACCGCGCGCTTGATGCGTCCTACCGCCTTGGCAGCCTTGTTCGGCGGGCAGAATTGCCGCGCGTATTCCATCACGTTCTCCATGAAACCATCGCGCTCGAAAATGTCATTGATGATGCCGAGTTCGTGCGCCTCTTCGAACGAGAATGTATTGCCGGTGACCATAAGTTCGATGGCCTTACTCTTGCCCACCAGCCGCGAGAGTCGCTGGGTTCCCCCGGTTCCCGGCAGAACCCCGAGGTTCACCTCCGGCAGCCCGATCTTCCCCGCATCTTTGCGCGCAATGCGGATATCGGCGGCCATCGCAATCTCCAATCCTCCGCCCACGCAGTGCCCATTGATGGCAGCGATCACCAGCTTGGGCGTGTGCTCCAGACGCAGCAGCATTTCGTTGGCGTGCAGACAAAAGTAATACTTGAATGTCGGATCGACGCTGGAAAGCATCTTGATGTTCGCCCCGGCCGAGAAGAATTTATCCCCAGCGCCGGTGAGGAGTATGACGTACGCCTCATTGTCCATGCGCGCTTTCAGGATGGCATCATCCATCTGGCGATTCATCTCATAGGTATAGGTATTGGCGGGGGGATCGCACATCTCCAGGATCGCTACGCCGCCATCGGTGCGGTAGTTGACCAGCTGTTTCGAACTTTCCGTAGTTGCCGGTTGCATTGTCGTCGCCATGAATGACTCCTTTTCGATGTTCGTGTAGGGGCGGACGCCTCGTCCGCCCGGTCGAGCAAGCTCGGTCTTAATCTCGCCGAACCCGGTCCTTACTTACACTTACTACGGCGAAAGCCGCGCTTTCCACAAAAACTCACTTTGTATCAGCGCCCAGCACCCCGCGCAAAAAGATATCGCCCATCTCTCCGCCAATCGCCGCCGCATCCGCGTCCACCCGCGGATTGTGCCAGGTGTAAATCCAATTCATCATGCCAAACAAGCTGAGCACCGCGATGCGCGTCGAAAATTGTAATCTGCGATCACGCTTCAAGTGATCGAGCAGCCCAACGCAGATCCGGTAGTATTCCCGCTTGATGGCTGCCACTTCCGCTCCGAATCCATTTTTCAAAGCCTCGTCCTCGTGTGAGAGCACCTTCATGGCGGCCTGGTTGGCCAGAAAATATTCCAGATGGTTGAGGATGAAAATCCGCACTCGTTGTTCGGCGTCGCTCACATTCTCCAGACGTGACTTCAAGCGCTGCACGATGGTGCTAAAGGTATGCTTCTGAATCAGGTAGAGCAGTCGCTCTTTGGACTCGAAGTAGTAATAGAGCCCCGCCAAGGACATCCCGCTCTCGCGCGAAAGATCGCGCATCGACGCCCCTTCGTATCCTTTTTTGCAGAAGACTTCAGTGGCGTGGACCAGGATTTCGGAAAGGCGGCGGTCGTAGCGGGATTCCGAAACCGGCGCGGAACGCTGCCGGCGTGAACCAACCCGGGGTGCGGCAGAGGGGGTAGCCATGAGGCTAATTCGAACGCTCGTTCGAATTAAGTATACTCCCGTGTGATTTCAATCACAAGACGATAGCAACTACTTCTTTTTCTTTGAATTGCGCGCTGCTGCGAAGGCTCTGCCTAGGTAGTCGAGCGCATCATGCAGGTCCGTGTCGCGCGAGAGTTCAAAGGTGAACCAGCGTGCCTTATCTTTGTCGAAGGCAGATATGCGCGGATCTTTCTCGATCAGACATTGCAAGCTGCGATTTTCGGCGTTGATGCGGAAGGCGACCGCGTTGCCTTTGAAGATGCTTCGTGTGCGAGGCAACAGGCCAAACATGGTCTTGCCACGATAAAGCGCCGTAAACCCAAAGAAGGATTTCTGCGTGACTTGCGGCCACTCCCTCAATTCCGCAGCGAGCGCCGTAGACCAGGCCTTCATCTGCTCGGAAACAGGAGGTAATTGCTCGCGCTGCCGTGTCTCGCCTCTCACAGAGCGACACCTCAGTTTCGGATATCCGCCATAAGTTGCTCGACTTCCTGCTTGAGCGCCGCCGTCAATGGCAGGAACGGCAAGCGCGCCGGGCCACCATAGTACCCATTGAAATCCATTGCATACTTTAGGCCGGGGATACCCATCTCACTGCCAACCCGCTGGGCCGCTTTGGAAATGCGTTCCTGCTTGAGACGCGCCAGCCCGGCATCGCCCTCTTTCCAAGCAGCATAGATCTCATAGCAAGCAGTCGGCGCAGGACACGCAAATGCCAGAATCGCTCCGACGGCCCCTGCATCAAGCGAAACCTGCAGCTTGTGGGCGGCACCGACCAGCACCTGGAATCCCACTTCCTTCTGACGCGTTTTCATCTTCCCGATTACCGTCACCGCAGATGAGGACACTCTCGCGTTTTCCGAACGCGAGTGCCCCACTTCTCGCCGCTGTTGCGAGGAGTGGGAGTCCGTACCACTCGATAAAGCTCCGACCGGAATCATCTCGCCATGACTCTGTGATGTGGCACCAGCGCCCGCGAGCATATGCGGCGTAACGGCATCAAAAGTTTCCGTCACGGTCGCCATGCGCTTCACGTGCCGCGTGCCTTCGACCATCTTCTGCACCTTCTCCACATCCCCGCTAGATTCCTTGATGCCAATCAGATTCGGATGCTCGGCCAGTTCGATCACCACCTCGACAGGAATGTCGTAGCCGGTCGCTTGCGGGAAGTTGTAGATGATCACAGGAAGAGGCGAACTGTCGGCCACCGTTCGGTAGAACGCGAGCAGGTTCGCGGGCGCCATCTGCTTCTTATAGTAGTGCGGGGTGCGCACCATGGCCACGTCGTAACCAAGTTCTGCCGCGTATTCGGTTAAGCGCAGCGTTTCGATTGCGGACTCGATGCCTGTTCCGGCTATCAGCACCTTGTTCGGTGCCGCAGCCTGCCGCGCCACCTTCAACACATCCCGGCGCTCTTGATCGGATAGCATGAGCGCTTCCCCGGTCGATCCCAGGACCACGATTCCAGCGACCGGTGTACGCGAAAAACGCTCGACGTTGTGCTCCAGTTTTTTGTAGTAAACCTGCCCGTCAGGATAGAAGGGTGTGGTGATGGGGGGGGAAATGCCGTGGAGGAGCATGTTAGGGATAAGCGTACCACTTCCTCGGTGCACGGAGCAGGCGGGTCGCCTGAGGCATTCCCTTTGCGCTCAGGGCGGACGAAGCGCCCGCCCCTACACAGACCTATCCTGCCAGACGCCGGACGCCTACCGCGCGATCCGCATGCAACTGCTGCAGCGCACGGACCTTGATTTCTCCACGCTGCAAAGCCGCAATCCCCTCCGCTGCCGCGCGTGCCGCCGCCAGCGTCGTGATAGTAGGAATGCGCGCCATCACCGCCGCGCGCCGGATCGCCTTCTCATCAAACCAGGGCTCCTGCCCTGTGGGTGTATTGATGACCAGTTGAATGCGCTGGCCTTTAATGAAATCTACGACGTTGGGGCGCCCTTCTTTCACCTTGTAAACACGTTCCACATGCATCCCTGCAGTTTCCAGCACGTCCGCAGTGCCCGAGGTCGCCACCAGCTTGAATCCCATATCGACGAATTTGCGAGCCACCACCGCAACATGGCGCTTATCGCTATCGGTGACGCTGATGAAGACGGCGCCTTGCGTCGGCAGTTTCTGCCCCGCAGCCAATTGAGCTTTGGCGAAGGCTTCTCCAAAATTGTCGGCCACACCCATGACTTCGCCCGTCGACTTCATCTCCGGCCCAAGTACGGTATCGACGCCGGGAAACTTGTTCCAGGGGAACACTGGGGACTTCACGTAGTACCAACTTCCGGTGTCCAGATCGGCGCGGCGCTCGATGAACTCCGGTAAAAATTCGCGCAGCTTGCGCCCGGTCATCAGCCGAGCCGCAATCTTTGCCATGGGCACGCCCGTCGCCTTGGAAACGTAAGGCACTGTTCGCGAGGCCCGCGGATTTACTTCCAGAACATAAACCTTGCCGCCCTTCGCTCCATTCCCGGAGTCGCCATTCCCCCGCGGAATTGCAAACTGGATATTCATGAGCCCCACAACCTTCAGCGCTTTCGCCAGCCTGAAGGTGTACTCGCGCATGCGATCAAGCAAAGCATCCGGAATATCGACCGCAGGCAGCACGCAAGACGAATCGCCGGAGTGAATGCCCGCCTCCTCAATGTGCTGCATAATTCCGCCGATCACTACGTCTTCGCCGTCGGAGAGGGCGTCTACATCGACTTCAATCGCGTCTTCTAAAAAGCGATCGATCAGTACTGGGCGGTCATGCGAGTACTCCACCGCCTCTTGCATGTAGCGCACGATGGATTGTTCGTCGTACGCGATCACCATGGCACGCCCGCCAAGCACGTAAGATGGCCTGACGAGAACTGGGAAGCCGATACGTTTCGCTCCTGCGATCGCTTCTTCAATCGAAGTTGCCATCACTCCAGGGGCCTGCGGAATCTGCAGGTCTTCCAGCAACTTATTGAACTGCTTGCGGTCTTCGGCCAGATCAATCGATTCCGGCGAGGTGCCGATGATCTTCACGCCAGCTGCTTTCAATGGAAGCGCGAGATTGAGCGGAGTCTGCCCGCCGAACTGCACGATCACACCGACGTCGGCGCCCTTGGAAGTTTCGTGCTGGTAGATCGCCCAAACGTCTTCGAACGTCAGCGGCTCGAAGTAGAGACGATCGCTGGTGTCATAGTCGGTCGAGACGGTCTCGGGATTGCAGTTGATCATGATCGTCTCGTATCCGTCGTCGAACTCAATTCCCTGCCCGATGCGGTTCGGCCCGCTGCCGAGGATGATTACTTTCTTCTTGTCGGTCGGCGCCGCCTCGTCTTCATCTTCGTAGGTCGAGTACAGATAAGGCGTGAAGCTTTCGAATTCCGCGGCGCAGGTGTCCACCCGTTTGTAGACCGGCATGATTCCGTGCTTCTTGCGCAGGTGCCGGACTTTTTCCTGGCCTTCCAGCCGCCAGACCTGTGCCAGCCGTCCG
>QHVR01000294.1 GCA_003223595.1 Acidobacteriota bacterium | reverse complement strand
ACTTTCTTTACAGCGTGGCGCTGGCGCTGGGCCTTCTACTGAGCCTGCCGTTCTGGCTCTTCCAAATCGCGCGCCACGGAAAGTACTGGCGCAGTTTTCCCCAGCGTATGGGGAAAGTGCCGCACGCATTGACTGCGATCTCTGGCGAGCGATTGATCTGGATCCATGCCGTTTCCGTCGGCGAAGTTCTGGCCGTGGCAGGCTTGATTGCCCAGATCCGCCAGGCATTTCCCCAACACCGCATCGTGATTTCCTCCACCACCGACACGGGACACACTCTCGCCCAGAAGCGCTTCGGAGCGGAGAACTCCTTCTATTTCCCCCTGGATTTCGCGTTTGCGATTCGTCCTTACCTGCGCGCGTTGCGCCCGGAACTAGTCGTGCTCGCGGAAACGGAATTCTGGCCGAACTTTATGCGCCTGGCCCATGCCAGCGGAGCGCGCATTGCCGTGGTCAATGCCCGCATCTCCGATCGCTCCTGGCCGAATTACCGCCGCTTCACCTGGGCGCTCAGGAGGATCCTCCGCAACGTCGATCTGTTCCTGGCCCAGACCCAGCAAGATAGTGAGCGCCTGCAAGCCATTGGCGCCGATTCAACTCGCGTACGGATCACAGGAAATCTGAAGTTTGATGTGAATCTACCTTCGCCGCCTCCCATTCTCGAACCTCTACGCCAGGCGCTCGATGCTGAAGCGGCAGGTCCGGTTCTGGTCTGCGGCAGCACGGTTGAAGACGAGGAACGCCTGCTGCTGAAAGCCTTCGAAAATATCCTGGTGAAGCACCCGAAGGCCGTGATGATCCTGGCGCCCAGGCATCCAGAGCGTTTCCAGACTGTCGCCGGCATCATTCAGCAGATGGCCATTCCCTTTCATCTGCGCTCGCGCTGGAGCCGCGAACCGCTGGCCGGCTCAGTCTTTCTCGTCGATACCATCGGAGAGTTGGCCGCACTCTATGGCCTCGCCGACCTTGCCTTCGTGGGCGGAAGCTTAGTCCCTCGCGGCGGGCACAACATCATTGAGCCCGCGCAATACGGAGTTGCCGTTGTCACTGGCAATCACACCGAGAACTTTCGCGATATCGTATGGCTCTTCCAGAGCCGGGATGCCGTGCGCATCGTCGGTATGGCTGAGTTGCCGCTCGTGCTGATGCAGTTGCTCGACAACGACGACGAGCGCACCGCGCTCGGCCGCCGCGCCCAAGAGACGATCCAGTCGCAAATGGGAGCGACCGCACGCACTTTGCAAGCCCTTACGGCTCTGCTTCGACAACCCGCCAATCCCGCGCCGCCCTCGGCCCAAGCCGCACATAACCATTGAAGCCGCTCTCCTCCATCTACGGCGGAATCGTCGCCACTCGCAACGCGCTCTATCGGCGCAAACTGCTGTCGACGCGTGCACTGCGCGGACCGGTGATCAGCATCGGAAATCTGTCCGCCGGCGGATCCGGGAAGACTCCCTTCGTAATGTTATTGGGCGAGTTGCTGAAGAACCGCGGCGTCAAATTCGATGTGCTCTCCCGCGGCTATGGCCGCAAGAGTCAAGGCGTTCTTCTAGTCGATCCTGCCGGCCTTCCGCAGCAGTTCGGCGATGAGCCGCTACTGATCTCCCGCAAACTTCAGGTTCCCGTAATCGTTGGAGAAGACCGCTACCAGGCAGGCACCTTTGCCGAAACCAGATTCGGACCGCAGATGCATCTGCTGGATGACGGCTTCCAACATCGCGCACTGGCGCGCGACTTTGACATCGTGCTGGTCACGCCCCAGGACGCGACCGATCGCCTGCTCCCCGCCGGACGCCTGCGCGAGCCGCTCGCCTCGTTGCGTCGCGCCGATGCAGTGGTGCTCACTAGCGGAGCGTCACCCGAGCCATTTCCGCTCGAGGGCAAGCTGGTCTGGCGCGTGCGGCGCGGCATCATTCCCCAAGCCATTCCGCCTCGCCCAGTCGTGTTTTGCGGGATCGCTCGTCCCCAGAATTTTGTTCTGCAACTGCGCGCCGCCAATATCGAACCCGTCGCCGAAGCCTTCTATCGCGATCATCACGCCTACACCCAGAAAGATGTCCGGGAGTTACTGGAGCTTAAGCACCGCAGCGAGGCCGGAGGCTTCGTCACCACAGAGAAAGACGCCATCAACCTCGGGCCGTATCTCTCCGCGCTGGAGCCCCTCTCGGTGATCCAGGTGAAAATGGAACTCGCCGACGCGGCTAACGCTGTTGATACTATCCTTCGCACGATCGCCGAACGAAAAGGTAGAATTCGGTAGCGCTGCAGCGATCATGGACGTGTTCGTCCGCGAATGGCGAGATTCCAGCGCTACTCAGAATGACGAAGCACCCCAAAGAAGCCGAGCGGCTCAAAAAGATCGTCGAGGACTTCCCCAACATCACAGTCACGGTGTTGGGCGACCTGGTGGCCGACGAGTTTGTATTTGGCGAAATCTCGCGCGTGTCGCGCGAAGCTCCAGTGCTGATCCTGAAACACCGCGACCGCACGGTCCTGCCGGGCGGCGCAGCCAATGCCGCCAACAATCTCGCCGACCTTGGAGTGAACGTCCTCCCGGTCGGGATCGTGGGAGACGATGAGGCTGGCAGGCTCTTGCTGCGGTATTTCCGCCATAAGAAAATTCCGGTCAGCGGCATTTTGAAAGACAAGTCGTACACCACGGTGACCAAGACCCGCATCCTCGCAGGCATGACTCACACCGCCCGCCAGCAGGTCGTACGAGTGGATCGCGAGCCGCACGAAGAACCCAACGCCCACCTCACGCGCGAGCTTTATCTGGCCGCACGAAATTATGCGCATGCCTCGGACGCTTTGCTGGTCTCCGACTACGGATATGGCGCTGCCACTCCAGCCATCGTCGATACGCTCCGGGGCAAGGGAAAGCTGAGCGACCTTCCTATCGTCCTCGATTCCCGCTACCGCATGCTGCAGTACTCCGGCGTAACCGCTGCCACTCCCAACGAACCAGAAGTCGAGGAGGCTCTCGGAATCCGCATCGGGCAGAATTGGGA
>QHVR01000293.1 GCA_003223595.1 Acidobacteriota bacterium | reverse complement strand
GCGGGGAGTGGCTCCCGAGGTAAAGAGCATGGCGGAGGCGAGGGAAGTTTTGCCCGCGTGACCGTGGCCTACCAACGCGACATTCCTTATGTTTTCTCCGGAATAGGCTTTCAAGTTGGGTCTCCTTCAGGCAGGCGTGGGAGGAAACGGCCCATGAGAAGAGGATAAGGACAGGAACTCGGGCCAAACGGGCTCATTTCTTCGAGGCACCCGCCGAAACCAAGGATGCTACCACGCGGGAAGCGGGCGCCTCAACCGAATGGGTGACAAAGATTCAGGTTCCGGGCCGCAGATTCCAAGCTATAATCCCGGCCAATCTGAATCCTGGCAGTCCTGCCAGTGACGGGCAGTCAATCCGAAAATTGGGCCTGATGAGGTTCTCCATGAAATCGACCATGATGTCGTCGCCTCTACTGCTGCGCGGAATGCTTGAGCGCGCGGCGAAGTTATTCCCCAGCGTGGAACTGGTGTCGGTGCGGGCGGACGGGTCACGGCACCGATCGAATTATTTGGAAACGCAGCGGCGTGCGAAGCAGTTGTCTGCGGCGCTGCTGCAAGCGGGCATCCGCAACGGGGATCGGGTGGCGACTCTGATGTGGAACCAGCAGGAGCATCTGGAGGCCTACTTCGGCGTCCCGGCCGTGGGCGCGGTGTTGCATACCTTGAACCTGCGGCTGCATCCGGAAGAAATCGCGTACATCGTCAATCACGCGGAGGACCGCTTTCTCATTATCGACGCCACGCTGCTGGATACTTACGAGAAGTTCCGTCCACACGTTCAGTTGGAGCGGGTGTTCGTGGTGGATCATGGGTGCGGGCGGCAGACGGCGGGAGGAGAGTCCTATGAAGGACTCCTCACGGCGGCGGGCGAGGTTGAGCCCGATTATCCTGCGCTGGACGAGGAGGAAGCTGCGGCGATGTGCTACACCTCCGGGACTACCGGGAAGCCCAAGGGGGTTCTTTATTCGCAGCGCGCTCTTGCGTTGCATTCTCTGACTATGGCTTTGCCGGATCAACTTGGCTGCAGCTGCCACGATGCGGTGCTGCCTGCGATGTCGATGTTCCACGCCAACGCATGGGGCTTACCTTACGCAGCGACGATGATGGGCAGCAAGCAGGTTCTGCCGGGACGGAATCTG
>QHVR01000292.1 GCA_003223595.1 Acidobacteriota bacterium | reverse complement strand
TCCGAAGCGCATTTTCATGCTGCCGGAAAGCGGCGCCGCCATGGTGTTGAGCCCGGGTACGAACTTGGCGATGACCAGGGTGGCCTTTCCGCGCTTGTAAAACGATTCGGCGGCGCGCAGCATGCAAGTCTCGGGATTCATGGAAAGCCGGCAGAGCACTCCCAGCAGTGCCCACCCCGTATAACGCCCCAACCAGAACTGAATGATGTCGCCGGCGAGCAGCGCAATTACCGCGGCCAAGAAAACATTCGTGCCCACCAGCGTGTGCGCGGCGATCGCCGCTCCCGCCGCGATCATCGCAATCGATGCCGGCAGGGGAAGCCCCATCGCCTGCCCGAACAGGAAGGCAAATGTCAGGAGATAACCGTGGCGAGCCACCGTTGAAACCAGGTCATTCATGCTGCTTTGCTTTGATTCCCCGAGATCAGAACAAGCTTCAGTATAAACAAAGCCGGACGGATCTGTTGCGGATCCGCCCGGCTTCTACCGTCGGAGGAGCGAGTCTCTCAGGAGGACTTCCTCGACAGGGTGAGCGAGACAGCGGCTTGCACTCGAAGTCTCTCCGGCCCTGACGGGCCGGCGCGTCGAAAACACCTGGGCGCCTTTTCGTCACAGGCTTCGACTGAAGCCGCTGTCCCTTGGTTGACGAATGTCCGCCACGGAAAGACCCTCAGCGCCTTGCCTTTCCCAAGTGCCAAGGGGAGAGGAGTGAGGTTGATCTTCTGCCTCACCGCATGCCAGTGCGTCTCTTTAGCTTTCCGCTCTGGTGAACACCCTCGCCAACTGCCCGCATTGTCCATCGAGTCAGACAGAAAATCTGTAGCCGCCATCACGCTTCGAGGTGACCCCGGTCAAGCATTCTTTCTCTAGAGTTTTGTGCCTGACATCACAAGCTCTGCGCGCCTAGATGTTCCTGAATTTGCGCAACTATCGCCAATGCAGGTATGAACTAGAAGATTGGGATTTGGAATCTCTCAGGCCGCGCCATCTCGAAGCGGTAATCGCGGCTCAGACGATGATCCCAGTCGCAAGTGTTTGTAGCCAAAACTCGTTTGCTACCGCTTTGCTAGTTTGGAATTTAGATGTCCTCGGGAGTCAGCCCCGTATGTTTGGCGATCCGAGCAAGCATTTTCGGCCCATCTCTTCTTTGTCGTGGAAGGCGAATGTGTAGGAACCGAGTTGCGGATGGTTCAACTTTGCGTGAGAGCCTCTTTGAGAAACAATTGTCCAGCCAATTCGCTGCAGAGCGCGAAGTACCTTCCCTGCTTTGGTGCTAGACCAATGGCTCAAGCCGACTGTTCAAGGACACTGATGGACGTCGGAATCTCTCTGGACGCTTCCACGTCCTCTGCTACAGCGTGAAGAGCGATAGCGTAGGCTTTAGCCTTAGCTTCCTCCACTGTAGCTCCGTATGCCATAGCTCCACGGACTTCGGGAATCTCGGCAATCCACCGACCATCAACTTCACGTTCGATTTGAAAGTTAAATCGCACGTCTCGACTCCTTGCCTCTTGTGGTGGTTTACGGTTCGACATGGCTTTATCGATGTAATGATGCGTCACGCTCGGTTCGGTTGCACCATTACCCGAATAATGAGCAGCATACGTTATTGGATCGCTGCGAATAAGACTTTTCTTGGTTCATTTGCCTGGACGTTGCCCCGACTTCTTCTTGAAAGGTTCGTCGTTTTCAGACGTGCCAGCGTCAACAGCAATATGCTGTTACTGAGTAGCATTCCTGGCCACGGGTTCTCGCAGCCGCGGGCGGCCGATGGTGCCTACTTCTCGCGCGCTACGACAAACTCCGGGGCCCAGAGCAGCGCCCGTTTTATCTCGGAATCGGGGAAGGTGCAGATCGCTCGTCTAGCTGACTCGGCATATTGGGCGGCGCGTGTAGTAGCAGCTTCCACCGATCCATAACGCTCCAGAATCTGCAGGATGTGTGCGTGCGTCACCCCGTTGAAAGCTCGTTCCTGCAGAATAGTCTGAATCTTTTCCCGTTCCTCCGAGGTGCAGCGTTCGAGCGCGTGAATCACGGCCATGGTCGCCTTGCCCTCCCGCAGGTCGCTGGCCACCGGCTTTCCCAGAATGTCTTCAGAAGCCGTAAGATCCAGAACGTCGTCCACGATCTGAAATGCCATCCCCAGATCGTGCCCGTATTTTCCCAGAGCGCCCTCTTGCTCCGGGCTCGCGCCGCCGAGAATCGCTCCCAGTCGCATGCACACAGAGAACAGACAGGCCGTCTTGCGAAAAATTAAGTCGAAATGCTCTTCCAGTGTGATCAACTTCCCCAGTGTTTCCATTTGGAGCAGTTCGCCCTCGACCATCATCTGGGTGAGTTCGATCAGCGTGTCAAGGATGCGGAAGTTCCGTTCCTGCACCGCCATCTTGAACGCCTGCATGTAAAGCCAATCTCCGGCCAACACGCATTTGGAATTTCCCCACTGCGTATTGGCCGCGGGTCGCCCGCGCCGGGTCTTGGCTTCGTCAATAATGTCATCGTGAACAAGCGTCGCTGTATGGATGATTTCGACTACCGCACCGAGGCGCACTGCCCCTCGGCCCTGGTAATTGAAGAGTTTCGACGAAAGCAGCAGCAAGGCAGGGCGGATTCTCTTGCCCCCGCCGGCGCGCAGATACTCACCAATCTCGGTGATGGCACCAACGCTCGAGACCGTATCCCGCCCGAATTCGTCTTCCAACGCGACGAGATCGTCTCGGAGGAGATCGAATATTTCCTTCCCATTAATCGTCGCGGGCGCGCTCAAGTCTTACCTCAGGCCTCGGGATCTCCGAGGTCAGCCTTTCAATTCGATCTGTAGTTCGTAAATTGCAAGTCGATTCCAAAATCGTGCTGCTTCAGCATGGCAATGACCTCTTGCAAGGTGTCGCGATCCTTGCTGCTGATTCGGACCAGGTCTCCTTGAATCGACGCCTGGGCTTTCTTTTTCGAATCCTTGACCAGCTTCACGATCTCCCTTGCCTTTTCAATCGCTATGCCTTGCTGCATGGTGGCGCGGCGCTTCGAGGTGCCTCCGGCCGCGGGTTCCACCGGGCCGTAGGTTAGCGCCTTCAGTGAAACTCCCCGCTTTACGAGCTTCTGCTGCAGCACGTCATTCACCGCTTTCAGCTTGTATTCGTCGGCCGAGTGCAGAACGATCGCGTCCTTCTCCAATTCGATGTTCGACTTCGAATCCTTCAGGTCAAAGCGCGTGTGGACCTCCTTCAGCGCCTGCTGGATGGCGTTCGACACCTCCTGCAAATCGACCTTGCTGACCACGTCGA
>QHVR01000291.1 GCA_003223595.1 Acidobacteriota bacterium | reverse complement strand
GGCCGGGTATTCAGCATCCTGGAGCGGCCCGCACCCAGCTACAGCCTTCAGTACGAAGCCGTCATTTTCACTGCCGACCCGCAGTACTTCAGCGTGATGCAGATTCCACTGCTGCGCGGGCGCGTCTTCACAGAACACGAGCGACTCACTAACGATCACTACGTCGTTGTGAGCAAGACGTTCGTCGATCAGTACCTCGCGGGCGACGACCCGGTCGGCAAGCATGTCCGCGTGGACTGGGATACCGAGCCGGAAGTTTACGAGATTCTCGGTGAAGTTGGAGATACGGTCTCTGACATTACCAAGCCGATTCAACCCACGATCTACTTCCCTATTCTGTCGGGCATTCCCGATCGTACTTCGGAGGCGACGATCGTTGCCTACACTTCCGCGGATCCGCTGACAATGGCGATGCCCATCCAGAGACAGATCTCCGCGCTCGAACCGGAGTTGCCCGTCTATAACGCGCTGACCATGGACCAGATTCTCGGCAAGACCTCGGCCAGCCAGGGTTTCGCCGCCGACCTGGTGTTGGCCTTTGCCGCCCTGTCGCTTCTCTTGGCGGCGGTCGGCATGTATGGAGTGCTCTCCTACCTGACCACGCAGCGGACGCCCGATATCGGTCTTCGCATCGCCGTAGGCGCGCAGCGATCCCAGCTACTGCGGCTGGTTCTCTTCGAAGGGCTGCGTCCTGTATTGATCGGACTGGTCTTCGGCATCGCCGCCAGCGCCCTGGTCACACAACTGCTGCGATCAATGCTCTATGGAACCCAGCCGCTCGATCCGGCGGCGTTTGCGAGCGCAGCGGCGATGCTGATGGCTGTCGCAGTGCTGGCCTGCTTGATCCCGGCGTGGAGGGCATCGCGCATCGATCCAATTCAGGCATTGCGAACTGAATAGACCGGCGGATATGCCCGAAAGTTGAAAAGGCGTCAACGAGTGAAAAATCGCCATTGCACTCATTCACCGTCAGTCAAGACCTGAATCGCCTGCTTGCGCCAACAGGGCTGTCCCGCTTTTTCGCCGCAAGGGCGAATCCGTGCAAGAATTGGCCGTGCAACAGCGATTTCTAACCGAGGACGAAATCAGTGACGCCAAAGCCATGATTGGTTGGCAGTTTTGGGTTGCTCCACTTGATTACCCAAACTCTCCTCCTATGAAAAACAAGAAGTTTTTCGTGGTAGTCTTCTCCGCCCTACATCTGTGGCGTTACGCCAATTGATCCATGAGGGGGAGGTCGGTAATGGAGTCATACGGAGGCTTATGTATCGGTGCGCTCATCTTGCTAATTGGTACGGCTGGCTGCGGAAGTGGAGCTAGCGGGGCTAACCCCAACAACGTGACTGTGGCGGTTTCACCGATGTCGGCCACGATTCCTGCAAGCGGAGAAGTGACCTTGCAAGCTACGGTCAAAGGCAGTCCTGGCGCTCCATCGGCGGTTTGGTTCATCGCTGAGTTGGCGGTCAACGGGGCCAGCGGTTCCCAGTGCAACTGGTCGGGCACTACGCAGCCCGCTGGTCCATGTCCAGACGGGACGATTGAGGGCGCGGGTGCTTCTTCCTCACTGACCGTGAAGTACCATGCTCCCAGCACCGCGGGTACGTTCCACGTCACTGCGCAGTGGTCCACTGCGTTCAATCCGGTGGTGGTTAAGGATGGGACAGCCGTCATCACGGTTGGACCCTAGAGTCGACTCAGACACTCGGCGCCAGCAGTCTTTCGTATAGAGCGAATGGCATTCGCCGCCGGGGACCTTGTCCGATTCCGGACAGCGGATTCCGTCAGCGCACAGGAGACTTCTTCCTTGGCCTAGCACGTTCGGCAGATTGGCTTTGGAATGAGCAGTGTGCACGGGATGCGGGTTTGGCCTCCGGTATGCAATTCCTCTTCGCATGGAAGCCGCAGCTATTTGCCGAGAACATACCAACACCCAGCTTGATCTGCCACGCATATTGATCGCAGACGATCAGCCGCACATTCTGGTGGCCTTAGAGATGCTGTTGCCTGTTGCGCAGCAGCGGATTTGCCACGGAGATTGTGACCGATCCGGGCCGCGTGTTGGGGGAGATTGAGACGGAACAATTCGAAGCTGTTCTGATGGACCTCAACTACACACGCGGGAACATCGGGGGAGAGGAAGGATTGCGGCTGGTGTCACAGATCCGGTCCGCCGATAGCCTGCTTCCGGTGATTGTGATGACGGCATGGAGCAGCGTCGACCTGGCCGTGGAAGCGATGCGGCGTGGGGCTTCGGATTTTATTCAGAAGCCATGGGAGAACCGCGAACTGCTGCAGAAACTGCAGAGCCAGATTTCCCTGGCACGCCAGCAACGGCGGGCGCGACGAATGCACGATGAAGAACTGCGGGACGCGCGCGCGATTCAGGACGAACTGCTTCCTAAGAGATTGCCAGAAGTTGCCGGGTACGACATCGCGGCCATGACGCAGCCTTTGAAATTTGTGGGAGGGGATTACTACAATGTCGTGCGCACGGGCGGCCGAGAGACAGCATTTTGCATCGCGGATGTGGCGGGCAAGGGGATGCCGGCGGCTCTGCTGATGTCGAGCTTGCATGCTGCGCTGAAGCCGCTGATGGGGCAGCGGCTGGCGCCGGCAGAATTGTGCGACCGGCTGAATCGAATGCTGTGTGACTTCACGCCGATAGGGAAGTTCTGCTCGTTCTTCTATGGCGTGCTCGATAACGTGGAGCATCGCCTGAGATATTGCAATGCGGGACATAATCCGCCGCTGCTGGTTCGAGCGGATGAGAGATACGAGGAATTGGAGGCGGGTGGGGCGGTGCTGGGGCAGTTTCCGAACTGGCTCTATCAGGACGGGGAAGTAGAGATGGGAAACGGGGACAAGTTGCTGCTCTTCACCGACGGCTTAGTCGAAGCGGGCAACGCGAATCAGGAAGCGTTCGGGGAAGAGAACCTGATTCGGGTTGCGCGCGAGAGTTCTGGTTGCACGGCGGAGGCTTTGATGCACAGTTTGATTCGTAGTGCTTCGGAGCACTGTGGCGGCAATTTTCAGGACGACGCAAGTCTCATCGTGCTGCAGGCGAAGCAATGATGGGCTGGCGACACCGGTTGCGGAGAAGTTGGGTGTACAATTTCTCCCGCTCGCAAAAGGGTCTTACGCTGGAGCGAAAATCCTTTGCCGGGAATGGACATGAAAAAATTGCTCTGCGCGGTTCTCACCGCCCTGCTTGTAGCTGGATCTGCTTTCGGTCAACAAACGGAATCTCCTAAAAATCCAACTAAGAACAAACCTCCTGCCACGCCACAGTCGCAGGAAAAGCCTGCTGAAACTACTCCGAAGCCGGAAGCCACGCCGGAGCAGAAACCGGCCATTCGCGAAACCTCGGGCGACAAAGATAAGGACAAGGACAAAGAAGAACACTTCGACATGACCGAAGTGCCGCCGGTCGTGACACATCACCAGATCACTGTGGATGGGAAGGCGCTGAGATACACGGCCACGGCGGGACGGCTGCCGATCAAGCGCGGCGATGGGAAGATCGAAGCGGAGATGTTCTTTGTCGCGTACACGCTGGATGGGCAGGACGCGGCCAAGCGGCCGGTGACATTCGCGTTCAACGGAGGGCCAGGATCGGCCTCGATCTGGCTGCACATGGGAGCGCTCGGGCCGCGGCGTGTGGTGCTGCAGGCGGATGGATTTATGCCACCGGCGCCGTACCGGATGGAAGACAATCCGTACACGCTACTAGACAAGAGCGACCTGGTGCTGATCGATGCGATCGGGACAGGGTACAGCCGCGCTGCGGACAGTGAATTGATGAAGAAGTTCTGGGGCGTGAAGGGGGACATTGAGGCGTTCAGCGAATTCGTCCGGATGTATATCAGCCGGAATGAACGTTGGGCTTCGCCGCTGTTTATCCTGGGAGAAAGCTACGGGACTACGCGGGCGGCGGGTATTGCGGGCTATCTGGCGGATCAGGGGATTTCGTTCAACGGGATTAGCTTGCTTTCCACGGTCCTGAATTTCGAGACGCTGGAAGACAACTTCACCAACGATCAGCCTTACGTTTTTCTGGTTCCGTCTTTCACGTCGATCGCGGGCTATCACCACAAACTGGCGCCTGACCTGGCGCAGGATATGAATAAGGCGCGGCAGGAAGCGGAGCAGTGGGCTTCCACTGAGTACGCGCAGGCACTGGACAAGGGCGATGCCCTGACTGCCCAGGAGCGGCAGAAGGTCATCGATCAGCTGGCGCGCTTCACCGGGTTGAGCAAAGAAGTCATCGACCAGGCGAACCTTCGCATCGACGTAAGAAAGTTCACGCA
>QHVR01000326.1 GCA_003223595.1 Acidobacteriota bacterium | reverse complement strand
AAGTCGTTGTAGAAAATGCAGGACCTTCGCGGAGTGGGGCTCAGGGCCGCCTTCCGAACGCATCAGCTATTGAGAGCTGACCCCGGCAAGCTGACGAGCGTTGCGGGAATCAGGATGCTCAGAGCCGAGCGTCCTGTCCAGGTGGTCCGTCGCAGAGCGAAATGCTGCACCAGCCTCGTGGCGCTTCCCCTGAGCTCGAAGTGCCATGCCAAGATCCAGAAAGGCACGTCCAATATTGGCCGAGTACTGCCCTGGTTCCGCATCCTTTTGCGCCTGTGACAGC
>QHVR01000327.1 GCA_003223595.1 Acidobacteriota bacterium | reverse complement strand
AACTTGGCTTCTGCTTCATGACCGGTGGCCTCCGTGCCACCGATCCATGATTAGAGTACTGCCGCGACTCTAGGGTAAGAGTTGCCCGTGATTCGGGCTGCATCAATACCAGAGCTAATGCGCGATACCTATTTGGAAACCCGGCCTGCGGAATGCCAGTTACGCAAATGAAAAATCAGCGAGAAAGCCCCCGACAGGGGTGTTGAGCGGTAACGCCTATGGATCTCGAATAATGCTTCAGCTTGGCCTCTTTCTTACACATTCGGCAACTCCCACTTTCCTTCGCGTAACGTCAGAGCCGCCCCATCACTGAGTACCCGCACACATCGCGCTCGTTACCGCCACAACGGAATGATTAGACCAAATGGAATCCCCGAGATGAACGCCACGCACTTGCAGGCTGCCCGTAATACCTAAACGGCCGACGGTAAAGTCGCCCGCCCAAAAGCTTGGCCGCACCCATACCGTGTCGCCAGCGGCCGCCGTCCCCACGGGATCGACGTAAATAAACGGCTGGCACAGGTCGTGGTATTTGCGGTTGGTTAAGGTCACTTTTGGGAGCAGCCCAGCCGGCAAGGCGTCCAACGTGCCGACTACTGCACCGCGGGCTTCGGGCATCTTTAGGATCCACCGATCCTGCCAAGCGACTCCGGTGTTGACTGAACCTCCTCCGGGCCCCGGATCCTTATAGTAGTCATTGATGGTGTGCCAGCAAGGCTTGGGCTGCCACGTCCCAAAACGATGAGCGCTATCGTTATGGGCGGAACAATACTTGCTTGACTCGAATTGACTGTCCATAATGCAAGCGGCTTGATTTCCGTTTGCGGCAAGAGGCCCTCCGGCCGGATCGCTGTGCCTGTGTTCAGTGCAGTAGTTACCGTTGAGATTGGCACCCATATACTCGTCCTGCAAAGCCATGGCGAGATGCCCGAGCTCATGAATTAGAGTGCGATGGTCTGTTGAGCCATTATTCGCACTAGTGCTGAACGGTGCCATGTACACGTGGGAAGCGATTGCGCCGTTGGGCCCCAGAAAACCACCCAACGCATTGGTGTGCGGCCATACCCAGGAGTCAACCTGGAATGAGATTTCGCCGGAGCCCCACATCTGAGCGTCGTCTGCGATCTCGACTTGCTCGATGAGAAACTGCCCATCCGACACGTTGTACAGATACTGGGAGGCGTCTCTGAAGCGCGTCGCCAATTGATTCAGTTCGCCGTCGGAAGCATCCCAATCGAGTGACGCCACCAGATGCCACCCTATCAGCGCGTTTAGAGAAGAAACTGTGAGGGTCTGAGTTGTACTCGGGTTAGCTACGATCAGATCACTGACAGTCCCGGTGTTATTCACGACGCGGCTAGTCTGGTAGACGTGCATCACCCAACCCGATCCAGGGCCGTGATCTGGTCGAGGCGAAGGTTGCTCGTAGACGAGCCAACGAGCGAACAGCTTTTCGCCACCAGACAGCTTGGGCTGGATGGAGAACCGGCCTGATCCGTCAGTAGTACCTTTCAGCTGACCATTGACGAATACTTCTGCACCTGATACCGGCGTTCCTGAGGAGTCGACGACTACCACTCGAGTACATCCAACGAAACAGGTTGCAACGAGGACCAGCATGATTCGCAGCGTCATTGTTTTGTTCCTCGCACCAAGAGATACGTACCCTGACCCGCAAAGGGGCAGGCTTGCAGGGGATGTCCCGGGATCAAATTGGACTCCAGCGGCTTCCAAGTCTTGCTGCCTTTCGCAAGATAGAACAGGGTCACCTTCCCCAATCCGGGGACCGTGGCGATCGCCAGTTGCCAACCCTCAGCCTTCCCAAACGAAGCGAGCGAATCGATGAAGTAAGCGCCCATCACGGCGGTACTCGAAACTCCTCCGGGCAGTGCGTCGATCGGTCGCTCACCACTGGAAATCAATATCCGAGAACCTCGCGAGATCCCGGCCGGCTTCGTGTACAAAACTAAATGCCCGTCCCGACTTGGACTAGATGATGGGCCGGTTGGGATTTCGTGCAAGACAAAATCCGCACTGTGAAGCTCGTGGCGCTCCTTCTGCGAATTCGAGATCTCTAATAGCAGTTGTCCGTCGCTGACATCCTGAATGTCACCAAGATGCGCGGAATAGTGGCCGGGAGAATCGCTTTGAACTTCCAGTGTTTTGGCACGTGCGGCTGTCCCAAGTAAGCGCACTACAGGTGGAAATCGAATCGAGGGCGTCACGGTAAAGGTCAGCGTTAGCTCTCGATCGGTGGGCCCTACGTCTACTCTGGTACCTACAATACGACTGTCTTGTGATCCGGCGGTATTTGCGATAGCCACCTCTCTCGAATACCCGATGCACGTGGCAAGGAGAGCGAAGACGATAAAACTCTTCACAGTTGCCGTGCGGCTTCCCCTTGTAATGGCCAGGTATTTCACTTGAGTTTCCATCGGTCCTCCGATTGAGCTGAGCGAGACCATTCCGGTAATATCCAAGGATTCAGATACTAACAGTAGTACCGAGGATCCGGCCCGTCTGCGATTTTGCATTGCAATGTATCCGAGCGGCCCTCATACAAACCACCCCGGTTCAGCAAAGCTTTAGGCAATTGCAATTTTGAGCCATCGCAAGTAGTCCAAGAAAATAACATGAAGCAGAGGCTCAGATTCGCAAGGCTTTTACAGGGAGATAGTGGCGCTCGTAATCCTAAGAAAAGAGTGACGGCACCCTTTAGCATCAGGCCAAACGTTGCCCTAGCGATGCCGAAGCCAGAGGAAAAGTCGAACAACTACAAAAGACGGAACAGTCCAGCGAGTAAGATATGGCAAGACAATCGCTCCCTTTGTCCTCGAGAAGCCAATAGCGTGGACCGTCACTTGATGTACCAGCCGTGCCGATTAGCCCCCGGAGATTGTTTCGGGCCCGTGATCTATTTTTCAAAAGATCGGTCTAAGTCAGCCGTTCGACTGACACTACGCGGGGAAGCGCTTAGGACAAACAGAACTCGACCACTGAATTGTGAACGCATCACCATCCGACGTCAACTGAAAATGCTTGTTACAAAATCCGAACAAATCATCTCCACAGTTGAATCTGCCTTCCTCGCGTTACGGCTGCCGAGGAGAGCCCACCACCCATTGCACAGGAAGGCTTTTTCGCCACACAGTTTTTCACATTGAGGGACCAGAACAATACGAAAGATTTTTATTACGAATTCCTGGCTGAAAAATGATCACGGCGGCAATTCCTTGCTATATCAAGCTAATACTTGGATCATTCTTAATTGTGGGGGTGGCCCAACTCCCGACAAGCCAGAGGTCTTTCCCTTTGCTCCACTTATGATTCACGAAGCCTTTCCAATCCGTACTGAAACCGTTTTTGGTAGCCATCCGTATAAAAAGAGACGAACACGGGCGAACGCCACTGCATTTCGGCAGTAGCGTTCATGGTTGCGGGGGCTGGATTTGAACCAGCGACCTTTGGGTTATGCGATCTGACTCACCTTTCGATGAGAGTCGGACTGTACCTTCACCCACGAGGGGTGCTCGCCATCCAGTCTCTACGCCTTCCCCGATCTTCCGGGGCTTGGTTCGGTATTGCCTTATCGCTCGCGCGCTTTAGGTTCCACCGACTTTGACGAGTGATCTTCCGGTGCATTGCTGCGCCGGACGCCCAGTTTGCAAAGCTCTCAGGGACACCCAAAGAACGATAAGGAATCCTAGAGAGCGGGAGGTTATGAGCCCAGAGCTGTTCGTAATTTCAACAACCTACAAGACGCGGGTGGCTCCTGAAAACCTTGTAAGGAACGTTTGGGAACCGTTATTGGACAGTTAAAGGACAGTCGAGTGCTTCGCTTGTTTTCGCGTATTTCACCCGTGAGCGTTGGCTAAACCGGAACCCGCAACCGCGAGTCGTCACTACTCGCACGGGCTATGTTGTTAGGATCTGATTCCCGTTACTGCCCGCATGGGCACTATCCCCAACTTCCGTGTCGCCCGTCATTCGGAGACAATCGGCAGAGAGAAACGAGAGAACGGGCTTGAAGAATGGTCACTTCCGAACATCAGTTCTTCGAGTCTGAACACTATTCCATACTGTGGTAGAGATTCAGGTTCATTTTAAAAGAGTTCAGGGGATACTGTTTGGCGGCAAGCTTGCAACCGGGCAAGGTGGGATAGTGCGTTCAAAGGGAGCATTAAGTGCATACCTGGTTGCAGGACCTTCGTTACGCGTTGCGGCAGTTGCGTAGAAACCTCGGATTCACCGCGGTGGCGGTGATTACGCTCGCCCTGGGTATCGGCGCAAACACAACTACGTTTAGCACGGTGAACGCGATGTTACTGCGGCCGTTCCCGTTCTCCCAACTCGATCGGATTGTCACGGTGTGGGAAGCCGTGCCCAAGCAGAACAATTACCACATGAGCGTGGCTCCCGCGAATTTCAGAGACTGGAGTGAAAGGAGCAAAAGCTTCGAGGCACTGGCAGCAGTTCAAAGCTGGGATGCCAACTTGAGTGGCAGCAACGTCGCCCAACATGTGGAGGGTGTCCACATTACATCCGACTTCTTTTTGCTACTGGGCATGTCCATGCAACTTGGCCGCAGCATAGGCAGCACAGACTTTCAGCAGGGCGCACCAGTTGTTGTCATTGCTAACGGATTTTGGCAGCAGCATCTGGGCTCTGATCCAGGGATTGTCGGCAAGCACCTGTTATTGAATGGCGAAACATTCACCGTGGCTGGAATCACTTCGCCGGATTTTGACTTTCCACCCGGCGCTCAAGTTTGGACCCCGCTCATTCTGACAGACACTCAGAAGAATGATCGCGAGAACCACTCGTTGACTGTGTTCGGAAGGCTCGCTGATGGCGTTTCCATTTCTCAAGCCGAGGCGGATCTGCAGGTGATCGCAGCCCGTTCGGAAAAACAGTATCCGAACACAAATACCGGTCACGCGGTCAGCGTGAGAAATACGGTCGAGGACCTTGTTTACGGCTCGCGACAGTTCGTCCTCCTTTTGATGGGAGCAGCCGTCTTTGTTCTTTTGCTTTGCTGTGCAAATGTTGCCAATCTGCAGCTGGCGCGGGCCTTCGCACGCCAGAAGGAGATCGCTGTTCGCACCGCGCTGGGCGCAACCCATTGGCACATCGGACGGCAGTTGTTGGTGGAAAGCGTCTTACTCGCGCTGATGGGCGGTGGAGGTGCACTTCTGCTATCCCGTTGGGGAATCGCCCTCACGCGTCGTAGCATTCCTTCCTTCATCGTTGAGCACGTTGCCGGACTGAAGCACCTGCAATTGGATTCACGAGTTTTCCTGTTCACGCTGGTTGTGGCCATCGCTACTGGCCTGGTCACAGGACTGGCGCCGACCTGGCTTCTTTCCCGTCCCAACGTCAATGACACGCTGAAGGAAGGCGGACGCAACAGCACTCCCAGCGTCGTCCGCCACCGACTTCGCCGGTTGCTCGTGATCTCGGAAGTTGCTCTCTCGCTCGTCTTGCTGGTGGGGGCCGGAACCATGGTGAAGGGCTTCCAGTCTTTGACGAAGACAGACATGGGTTTCGATCGAAGCCATGTACTCACATTCCACGTTGCCTTGCCGGAGGCGAAGTATCGGAATAAAAGCGGCGTCCGCCCATATTACGACCGCGTCCTGCGGGACATCGCGGCTCTGCCCGGTGTTGAGTCTGCCGCCTGCGTGACGAGCCTGCCCTCGGGATGGAGTTGGAACTGGGTAGAGTATGCAGCGGAAGGAAGACCGCCCGCAGGTCCGGGCGAGAGTCCATCCGCGATCTCACAGGTAGTCACCCCCAGTTTCTTTGCCACCTTGCGTGTTCCGCTACGCCGAGGGCGGTTGCTTTCCGAGCAAGACGAACGCGATGCGCCCGCGGTTGCCGTCGTCAGCGAGGAGATGGCACATCAGAATTGGCCTGGCCAAGATGCACTGGGCAAGCACATCCAGGTGGGGCACCCTGGGACGACTGGACCGTTGCGCATGATTGTGGGAATCGTCGGAGATGTGCGGCCCAATCCTTTTGAACGCGATCCCGCCCCCACCATTTACGTACCCCTCGCGCAACAGCCCGAGTTTACGTCGGCGTTCGTTGTGCGGACACCGGGAGATCCACTTGCACTGTCCGGCTCCGTCAGCGCGCAGATACGCGGCGTGGACCCGGACCAGCCGCCTTACGACGTGCGCAGTCTGGCGCAGGTCCTTTCGGACAATTTAAGCGGCATTGAGCTATCGGCCCACATGATGTCGGTGTTCGGTTTCAGCGCGCTCGTGCTGGCGGCGGCCGGAATCTTTGCCGTCATGGCTTACTTGGTGACACAACGGACTCATGAGATTGGGATACGCATCGCCCTAGGGGCAAGGCGCGTCGACGTGCTTCGACTCATAGTTGGCTTTGCCATGAAGATGGCCGCGGTCGGAATTGCGATTGGACTGACATTGGCCGCGCTGTTGGCGCGAGCACTCGCCAGTGCACTTTTTGGGGTGGTACAAACCGATGTTGTGACGTTTGCCGTTCTCACATTCCTCTTGGCCGCGGTCGCGGCCATAGCGGCGTATCTGCCAGCTCGATGGGCGGCGAAGGTGGATCCCATGGTGGCGCTGAGAAACGAGTAGCGTTGGTGTGTCTCTACCGAAATGTCTTCTGGAATAAAGGTCACACGGTGAACACACGCCCTTGCGTGTCAGCGCCGGCCGGCCTTCTTCCGGTGTGAGCCAAATGCCGCTGTCAGGGTGAGTGGGCACTTTGGGCAACGCCGGTTTGCACCTCTCGCAAGCGGTCGAACCTCCCTCGCCATGGCCGTACGAGGTAACTTCTGAATTGTCGGCTTACCGCCTACGGACTGGACGGCAGGGTCAAAGTCCAGTCCATCCCGCTTAAGATAGCGCTATGGGGCGTCCCGCCCCCCAAGTCTAACCTGTCCTCGCCAGCATTTTGCCTAAAGCGAACGCAAGAACGCCACCAAATCCGACTCCTCTTGCGGCGTAAGAGCCAGTCCGAATCGCATCTCATAAAAACGTACGACGTCCATCAGAGACTGGGCCGAGCCGTTGTGAAAGTACGGCGCGCGCGCTGAAAGGCCACGCAGGACCGGTCCTTTGATCTTGCCCACGTGATCGAAATTGCCATCAATCAGAGCTAGGCCAAGATCGGTTGTCGTCTTGCAATCGCTGCTTGGCAATCCCGTGGCTGAGTCGATTTTGCAAACGGTGCTCAAGGGCAGGTAGCTGATGTCAAGCCCGCCCAGGTTCGCCGTTGCGTTGGAAGGATCGGGATCGCCGGTGCCGATATTCAGTGGCGTCGGGAATGAGTGATTGCCCACGTTCGGCGTGTCGTGGCAAGTTCCACACGTCCCTTGAAGAGATCCCAGGCCGCCAGTGACCAAGCCGCCGTTCGACGCGTCGTCATTGATGCCGGTAACGCCAGTGATGTTGATCGCCTTCGAGTTGAAAATTGCCTGGCCGCGCGCGACTGCGGCTCTCGGATCCCACTGCGGAAGTGACGCCCACGCATCAAAGGGGTTAAAAATTGCCGGGCTGAACTGGCCATCCGCCGGTGTGGTCAGTCCTCCCGGCAGCTCCAGCGTTGGCACCAGCGGATTCACGCTGGAGTTCATGCTGATGAAAAATGGCTGGTTCAGGAGGGCTTTCGGTCCGCCATTTGCGCCAAGCCCCCTCAAAAATCCAGCGTGGTTGTCGAATGCCTGGGCCGTCGAAAGCCCCATCTCAAAATTAACGATCTCCTGTAGCTCAGCAGCCGTTGGACGCGTGCCATCCCCCTGGGCATGGCCCATCGTCGCGTCCATAGCCTGGTGCTCCAGATCGCTGATCAGTGAGTTGGGATAATTCGAGTACCCAATCTTTGTTGTCCCCGTCGCAGGTGACGATTCCCGGCCGTCAAACATGACCGCGCTCAGAAAACGCAGGTTCGTGGCCGGCAAAGGCCGCCGATACATTGAAATCACGTCCGATGCATTGCAGCCGTACGGATTCTGCACGCTCACCACTTGATAGTTCGCATTTGCCGGGACACCTATAGCAATGCGGAACAGTCCACGGGTCCGCAGCAGGCTGTAGGCGGCGCTCCTGCCGGCCACGGTCGAGACATCGATATTGTGGTTGCAATTGGAGCCATCCACCGGACGGAAAATTGGATCGAGCCCCTTGCTTACGAAAAACCGGCGCTGCACGCTGGCAGCCGACACCGACATCCCATCGCCGGGCTGATGACACGTACCGCAGGAGCGGCCATTCGTTCCCATGCTTTGAAAGAATGGTCCTTTAAGATCGATTCCACGCCCGTTCGTGTTGTAGGTCTGTGACGCGCCGCTTGGGTTCGGGAAAAAGACTCCGTTGTAAATGAAACTCAAGAACGAGATCTGCTCTCCTTTTGCCGCGACCACCGCAGCAAATACGCTGCCCAGCAAGACGATACCTGCAACGACCGTGCCCCGGCGCACGCGCCTAAATCCTGCTTTGCCCGTAAAACCTGCTACCCGCTGAAGAACATTTCTAATTGAAATACGAAATCGGCGATCGTTGTTGATCTCAGACATTGGACTCCCTCCGCCTTTAGCGCTTCAAGAAATAATGGCTGCGGCTTCCGAAGCCTTTCTCGACCCCCGAGAACACTGCCCGACGTCGCCGGCCCGAACGGAGCTACTTAACTCCATCTACTTACACAATCGAAAACGGCTGACAAAACACGACACACAACGCTAAACAAACGTGACCTAATCTGGGGGGAGCTTTGGCGGTTTAAATCTCTCACTGGTACCGCTGAACAACCGCCAAAGCAGCACCAATTGCAATTTTCCGTGGCTTTTGCTCACGAGCGCAAAACGGCCTAACCGCCACCCGCTGCGGCGCAAGGGTCCTACTCTTCGGCCCACCTAGCCGTTTTCATTGCTTTTCAACAGGGTTATTGCCTTCCTTCCAACTTTTGAACCCCCCACCGAGATGCGAGACCTGGGCTAGTCCCATGTTCTGAGCAGTGTCCGCCGCCAAGGCGGAGCGCCCCCCACTCGCGCAATAAAAAACGAAATTCTTGCCGGAAGAGAAAACCGGATTGTGATACGGCAGCGTCGGGTCCAATGTGAATTCCAACATGCCGCGGTTTACGTGAACGGCTCCAGGGATCTTGCCGTCGCGTAGCAGTTCAGCGCTGTCTCGCAAATCCACAAACACTGTATTCGGGTCCTTCAGCAGGACGGCGGCCTCCTGCACCGAGACCGTTTTCACCCGCGAATTTGCCTGCGTAACCAGTTCCTTTGCACTCTTCATTTTTTCCTCTCCATTAAATCTCACCTCAGTAGCATGGCTCGATTGCCACACGATCAGCCATCGACCTATTGCGCTTCGCAGCTCACACGGTTGTTCCAGTCCACGAACGCCCCCGCTGGATTGTCTCTCCAAGCCCAGACGTGCAGCTCGAAGAACGCTGGCAGGTTGTACCGGTTTGGACTACCGACAAACTGGAAAACTTGTCCTTCGAGCACTGGTGGAGTGTTGTTATGTCCTGCCAGCCACGTGGCGGCATCTACCAGGTACTCGACACCGACCAGGCGTCGCCGATCACCCGACGGCTCGTATATTAGCGCTTCCGGGTGGGACACATCGATCTCGCCATCTGCATACAAACCAAGGTTGACGTAGTGAATGCCCATGGCGCCGTGATCCGGACCACTGACGCAGCCCAGAAAGGCGCCGTAACCGGCTGCCGTGGCAGCGTTCACGTCGAGAAACTGGCGAGTGGACTCGCGCACCGAGCGAACCAGCTTCGCG
>QHVR01000290.1 GCA_003223595.1 Acidobacteriota bacterium | reverse complement strand
GGGGATAGTTGGCAAGTGTTTTCGCAATCTTCGAGTGGAATGGAAGTTTTGTGGTCAGGTGATAGCCGGGGATCTTGGCCATTTCTGATTTCTTGTGCTCCTCGATGGCATGCAGCTTTTCGAGCGCGTCCAGCAGAGCCTGGGGATCGTAACCGGCGGCGTAGGCATATTCGATGGCCAGCAGATCGGCTTCGTATTCGGCGTCGCGGCTGAATTTCTTGACGGAGAGTGGTCCGGCGAGTCCGCCTATATCGGCAGCTCCCGCGCCCGCGGGGCCCGCAACGTAAGCAACCGAGTCGATAATGCGGCAGACGTCACGTCGAGTCATGGCGCGGGTGGCGTGGCGGGCGGCAACGTGGGCGATCTCGTGGGCCATCACGGCGGCGAGTTCGGCTTCATCATCGGCGGAGAGAATCAACGCGCTGTCCACATACAGAAATCCGCCGGGAAGGCCGTAGGCGCGGGGAATATCGCCGGAGTCGATGACCTTGACCGTGAAGGGAACTTCCGCATCGGAATAGCGGACGATCTTTTGAGCAAGGCGGTTGACGTAGGAGTTTACGGCATCGTCGTGAATGATCTTGGTGGAGCGGTCGAAAGCGGCGGCGATGTTGCGGCCGAGTTCGAACTCGCGTTTCACCGAGTACAGGTTGAATCCGTGCCCGATACCACGCTGGCCGATGTGCTCGATGTCGTATTTCTTGGGCTTCTTGGAGTCTTTCGGAGTTTCTTTACTGGGTGCTTCGACCGTTGGAAGCGCCGGTGGCTCCCCGGGCTGAGATGCGGGCGTGGCCATCGAGATCACGGGGCTGAGAACGAAAGCGAGTGCGCAGGTCAGGCATCGCGCAGCAGAGTTGATTTTTCCCTGGGTTTCATCGAGGCGGGATGAAGAAGGCATTTGCCCCCCTACCGAAGTGTCGAGAATCTTACAACGAAATGGACGCTGTGCGGCAGAAAAAAGTTGATGACATAAATTGTCATTGGAAGGCGCAAAAGCGGCGCGGGACGGGCACTTTCGGGCCATTGTGGATCGGCTTGCTAATCCCAGCTGAGTTTGGCAAATCGAGTTCTGATCAATTTCAGGGAATAGGGCTTAGGGAACAGTGGATAGGATCGGCCCGCCTCGCTTTGGCAGATTCATTTGGCTTGATAGACCATTTTCCCGGCCACCATCGTCCACAAGACCTTCGTTTCGCGCATGTCTTCTGGGGAGTCGGTCAGGACGTCGCGATCCAAAAGGACTAAATCCGCGCGTTTGCCGGGGGCGATTACGCCAATGGAGTCGAGGTTCATGGCTTTGGCGGAGTTGCGGGTGTAGGCGTCGAACATCGCCTGGCGCGGCATGGCCTGCGTTGCGTCGAGGATGCCTTCTTTTCCCTTGCGGGTTTCGGCTTGATAGATGGCGCGGAAGATGTTGGCGGTGGAGACGGGCCAGTCGCTGGCGCCGGAGATGATTCCGCCGTTGTCGAGGATGGAGCGGGCCGGGTACTGCCACTGGTAGATGCTGGGGTCCACGTAGGGCTTGAGAATCTCGATGGTGTCGTTGGCGGCTTCGGCCCAATAGAGCTGGAGCGCGCTGATTACGCCGAGTTCGCGGAAGCGGGGGAAGTCCGCGGGCTGGATGAATTGTTCGTGGGTCAGGGTGTGAGGCAGATGGGAGTCGCCGTTGGCTTTGCGAGCGGCGGCGATGCCGTCGAGAGAGGCGGTTACGGCTGCGTCGCCAATGGCATGGACATGGATGATGAGTCCTTGCTTGTCGGCGCTGATGCAGAGGTCAGCGAACTTCTTGGGGTCGAAAAGCAGATCGCCGTTATGACCGGTGTTCTTGTAAGGCTTGGTCAGGTGCGCGGTTTGCGAGGGAAATTCGGCGACGCCGTCGGCGAAGATCTTGATTCCGGTTACATGCAGGTGAGGAACATCCTTATATTGCGCTCTGGTTTTTTGGACGGCGGCTAGTTCGGCGGCGGGGTCTTTGGCGAATACTTGCGGGAAGGCAACGATTTCGGAGTTGAGTTCTCCGTGATCGGCGAGGGCTTTGTATGCGCTGAGGACCTGATCTGAGGCGAGGGGATCGAGCCAAGCTGTGATGCCGAGGCTGTAGTTGTAATTGAGGGCGGCGCGGGCGCCCTCGAGCAACTTCTCGTTGCTCGGCTTGGGGAGAAGCGGTTGGATTTTGTCGAGTCCCGCATCGACCAGGAATCCATTGGGCTGACCGTTGGCGTCAATGCCGTAGTAAGCGCGCTCATCGCGAGTAAGAGTCTTAAGGAATTCCGCAGTGATGCCGGCGCGCTGCAGCAGGGCGTGGTTGGCCCATGCGGTGTGGCCGTCCATGCCATGGAGGAGAACGCTCTGATTCTGGTAGGCGCCGGTGCTGAAATCCTGATTGAGAACGTCGGGATGAGACCAGATTTCGAGCGGAAGTCCCTGGACTTCGACGATGTCGCCGCGCATGCCGCGTCCGGATTTCTTGGCCTCGTCCACGAACGGCGGCAGTTCAGACACCGAGTGCACTTTGTCAGTAGCGTCGGCGGCGATGAGACTGAGGCCGCCTTCGATGGAGTGGCTGTGGGAATCGATGAAGCCGGGGAAAAGGCTCTTGCCCTGGAGGTCGGTGCGCTCGGCATTAGGAGAGATCGATTTCAGGACCTCGGGCAGATTTCCGACGGCAACAATTTTTCCGGCGCGAATGGCGACGGCATCGGCATAGGGATTCTGCGGGTCGGCGGTG
>QHVR01000289.1 GCA_003223595.1 Acidobacteriota bacterium | reverse complement strand
GCAGGTGCTGGTAGCGCTCGTACCATTCGGTGCTCACCTCGCAGAGAAACATCGATCCCTGATACGCCCAGCCCAATTGCAGGTATCCTACTTTGCCCAGGTGAGCGCGGAGCCAGCGGGCATCGTCCACATCGTCGCTGTCGGTGAACTCGGAGTCGCTCAGGCGATGGACCATGTCATCCAGCTCATCCAGCGTCAGAGCCCAGGAGTGCATGGTGAGGAAGGGAGCGCCCGCGGCTTTGGCCAGTTCGACAAAATCCTTCCAGCCGTCGGGATTATCGCCCATCTCCCACATGATGCATTGAACCTCTTCATAGTCCACATAGCCGTGGAAGCGGCGCATGCCGTGGCCTTCGATGAAGGCAACCA
Organism: Acidobacteriota bacterium; assembly: GCA_003223595.1. Lineage (GTDB taxonomy): Bacteria > Acidobacteriota > Terriglobia > Terriglobales > Acidobacteriaceae > Sulfotelmatobacter. Next base: position 209 of record QHVR01000289.1, on the reverse strand, counting down.
TGTCGTCTTTTACTATTGTGAGATCTTCCGGGATGGGAGACATGTCGGGAATTACCGCAAAGAGTATTGTATGCCCTCCGGGAGCACAGCGCCAACGCCCATGCACTAGTGCGGCGTACGGGCGGTCATGAGGTTGGTGAACATGCGGTAGAACTTCTGCGCGTCCAGATCGAATTGAATTTCAACTTTCTGAGTTTCGGGATGATGGG
>QHVR01000288.1 GCA_003223595.1 Acidobacteriota bacterium | reverse complement strand
CCGCGGCCGCGATTTCGTCCCACATAATGTCCGCACCGGGAGTGAGCATGGCGAATTTCGCAATGTAGCGGGCCACCGGGGTGCCTGCCGCTTCAATCTGTTTCACCAGCGCCGCCGACATCTTGGCTTTGACGGAAACGTCCGTCGGAGTGCACACGATCTTCTTCCAGGGCGCGCGCAAGACGATCCTTGCCGATTCCGGGTCGAACCAGAAATTGAATTCATGGCGGGGATTGTTGGCAAACTCCGGACTATCGCTTTCGGGAGCGACCCCTCCGCCCATGAAGACTAATTCTTGCGCCAGTTCAGGGAAATGCGGGTCCAGCGAAATGGCGAGCGCCAGGTTGGTCATGGGGCCGCCCTCGTAAATCGTTACCTCGTGCGGATACTTGTGCACCATCCGAATCAAAAAATGCGCAGCATCTTCGTCCGCTTGCTTGGTGGTCGGCTGGCCCTCCGTTAGAGGCGGGACCACCGAAGCTTCGTGCCACCAGCGCTCATCCCAGGCTCCCGCATACGCCACTTTGCCATAACGTTGCTGCCAGAATTGCGCCTCCTCGCGAGTGCGAACCAGAGGGAATTCAGCGCCGGGCACAACCGGAATATCGCTGCGCCCAATGATTTCGAGGAGACGCAGCGTATGCGCGACTTCTTCCTCGCGCCACTGATCACCGCTCACCACCGTAATCCCCAGAACTTCCACTTGCGGTGATTGAATGAGCATCAACAAAGTCTGCATGTTGCTGCCGCCAGGGCCGGAGCAGTCTTCATTGATGATGATTTTGCGGCGAGGCTGGCCCAACGCGCAGGTTGCGGTGGCAAACAGAAAGCCAATCAGAACAAGCTTGCTCTTGTGCATTGCTCTCCGGATTCGACAAAAAATCAGGGCAGACCAGATTCCCCGGTCTGCCCAGCACTTGCCGCCGCACTCGCTTAGAACCTCAGCTTCAAGGCGAACTGAACCAGGCGGGCATTGTTTACGGTGTTGTTGATCACGCCGAAGGTACTGGAAGCATTGATATCCTGCTGGCCACTGCCTCCCGCGCCGCCCATGTAGAACTGGGGATGGTTGAACAGGTTGAAGAACTCGGCGCGGAACTGCAGATCGGTTCCCTCGCGGAACGCCAGCGGGATGTCTTTAATTATGGAAAAATCCACATTCACAAAGCGTGGGCCGTAGACGGGAGCGCGGGGGGCAATGCCCAGCTCTCCCGGAAGCGCCTGCGCGAAAGCGCAGGGATTGAACCAATGCTGAATCGTATGGATCTGCGTGGGGCAGCCCGTCTGGCCGGCTTGATCACCGGCCTTGTTCGGATCACCGACTTGATTCGGACGCTGGTAGGTTCCCCCGTTATAGGAGAAGAACACGCCAGATTCGTCAGCGCTATCGACGACGAAGAGAGGGAACCCGGAAGTGGCATGCACGATGGTATTCAGTTGCCAGTTTCCTAATACGGCATTGGCGGCGCCGCTCCAATTGCTCCCAAACGCCTTGCCTTTCCCGAAGGGCAGATCGTAGAGAATGCTGGCGGTGAAGTTGTCGTTCAGGTTCAACTGCGACAATCCCCAATCGAGCTTCGCACTCCCCGGTAGCGGATAGTAAATTGCGCCGGGATTGGTGCCGAGTCCGTCAGGCATTCCGGAATCGAAGGTGCGAGACCAGGTATAGCCAAGCAAGGCGTAGAGCCCGTGGCGGGTGCTCTTGGTTTCGGCCTTGATCTGGAGCGAATCGTATCGCGCTGTGCCTACACTGTTATTGCTATTGACGGATTGAAAAGGCGCCGCGTACGGCCACGACGGGAATCCGCAACCTACCGTATAGCCGGGTACCACTCCGCATGCGCTGGGAGAAGTGAGATTCTGGTTGGCCTGGCCGACAAGAAGGTGCGTGCTGCGCGTCCCCGCATAGCCCGCCGTCAGCACGACATTTCCCGGCAACTGGCGCTCGACATTCAGATTGAACTGCTGCACCACGCCCTGGCGGAAATTGCGATTCATCGACTGAATCGTTCCGCTGTAAGTAGCCGGGTTTACGGGGCCGGACAATACAGCGCCGCCTGCAACATCTGTGCTCGACGGCGTGCCGCTGGGAACCAGGAAGCCTCCTGAAAGCGTGCTTCCAAAAGCAAAACAGAAGTCGCTGGGGCAAGGATCTACCTCAGCATAGTACGGCGGATTCTGCCACAAGCCTTGTCCGCCCTGGTTCCAGGAGGAATCGTGGAGAATTCCGTAGCCGGCGCGGATTACGGTCTTGTCGCTTGCCATAGGTTTCCACGCCAATCCAATCCGGGGCTCGATGGCGGTTTTGTCGAACTGAATGCCGGCACGCCCGTCGGTTTGTACGCAGGTTGTGCAGCCCGCCAGTGCCGGGCTTCCTTTTGGAACGTACCATTGCTTGGTCTGGATATCGAAATTCGCCTGCCGGTTTTGCACTTCCGTGGTGGGCGTCGCTAGAGCCCACGCTACACCCAGGTTGATCGTCTATTGGTTACCCGCCAGTCGTCCTGCACAAAGGGACGGAACAACTTCCAGCGGCGTCCTGTGGTGCCACCAAGGAACGTCTGATCATGAGCCGCGAAGATGCCCGTGCCGCCTAGCAGCACGTCGGCAGCGTCATCCCCCGTCAGCCCCGCGTTCTCCACGACGAACCCGTCCTGAAACGCGTTGTTTCTCACGTTCATTTGGTTAGCCCGGAAGGTGCCTCCGAAGCGGATATTATGTTTGCCGCGAATCAGATCCAGCGTGTCAGATATCGAGTAGACGTTTGTTCCCCCCTGGTAAGGCGCATAGCCTCGGTCACCAATTGAGAAATAGTTGGACATCAGGAACGAGGTCATCCCGCAACTGATGCAGTCCTTCTTTGACTGGTTCAAGCTCGCTGGATATCCGGTGATGGGATCGCACTTCGAGCCCAGGTCCGCACCGGGAATTCCGATTTTGGCAGCCAAACAACTGCCGGTCCCGAACGAAAGGATGTGATTGAAGATGCGGTTGTAGCCAACCGTCACCTGGTTGATCGTGGTCGGGGAGATTACGTGAGTTTCGGAAATGGCGGCGTTGCGCCCGTGGTTATCAATGTACTGGTTGCTGCCGAAGGCGTTTTGCTCCGTCCATGAAGGCGAGCCACCCGGAACAAAATTCGTTGCCTGATCGTAGCTGAAGCGGCCGAAAATGGAATCTTTGCTGGAAAGGTTATGGCGTTCGGTGTGGGATAGAGTTGCAGCACTTTTAAGCCAACCGGATTGATCACACTCCCAGGAACGATGGGGCACGCATGAGTGACGCCTTGCACGAATGGCTGGCTTCCAGCCACGGGCGTTTCCGGCATTCCAGTCACAATGCACTGGAAGGGGACCGGATCCGGTACGGTGTCCCCATTGAGATCTTGTGGCGGGGTGAAGGGATTGATCAGTTGAGTTCCATTCAGCACGGTCGGCGCACCGCTGAAATCGTAATTCCCATTCGCATCCGCAGTCGTCATCCTGGTCGTTGGGACAAATCCCGTGAACGGCACCCCGCGCCGCTGCATCTTGGCCTGGTAATCCACAAAGAAGAACGTCTTGTCCTTCTTGATCGGGCCACCAAAAGAACCACCAAATTGGTTCAGATTGAATTTTTCCGTTGAGGTTGCGAAATAGCTGCGCGCGTCCAGCTTGGTATTCCGAAAGAATTCGAACAATGAACCATGAAACTGGTTGCTCCCGGACTTGGTCGTGACCAGAACCGTTGGCCCGGCGCGCTCGCCGTATTCGGCCGAGTAGTTATAGGTCAAGACCTTGAATTCCTGGATGGCATCGATGTCCGAAAAGATTGCGATCCCGCCCTCATCCAGCTGATTGTTATCGTTGCCGTCCAGCAGCCAGTCGGTGCTCTGTTCGCGGGAACCACCGACGGAAAGTGAGAATGCGCCCCGAGTCGCGGCCTCACTGCTAGCAGAGCTGGTAAAGAAACTATTTGGATTCGTGGATTGCGTCGTACCCGGCGTGAGCGTTGCCAGCTGCACGAAGTTGCGTCCATTCAATGGGAGTTCCGCAACCTGTTCCGAAGTAATGACCTGTCCTAAACTGGGGTTCGAGGTCTCGACAGCGACTTCCGTTGCATTCACTTCCACACTGGTACTGACTGCAGCGGGCTTGAGGTTGAAATTGAGCTCGCGCTGCTCATCGACTTGCAGGCGGATCTGCTTCTGTTCCACCGAGCCGAAACCTGGGGCTTGCACCTGGATGCTGTAAAAAGAAACCGGGAGCAGAGGAATGAGGTAGTGTCCGGAGTCATCGGTCTTGGTTTCGCGCGTGAGGCCAGTGCCCTCGGAGGTGATCCTCACATTGGCGCCAGAAATGACGGCGCCAGCAAACTTCCGGTTGCTTGCCCATACAGAAGCGGGCTCAACAGGCTCACCAGCGCACAACAATACACCGCGAGGGTTGTCCTCTTGCTCGACATGCATGAACCCCTTTCGGCGGTCTGCCCCAAAAGCAGAAGGACTCTCCCCTTCCCCAAGGCGGAGGTCTACTCGACCGCAGACTGGCCTTATAAATTGGCGATTGGACCTAAGTCAAGAATTTTCTGTCGTGTACGAGGAATGAAGCAGTGATTTTTTGAGCCCTACAGATCAAGAAAAATGAAGAAAAATAAATTGGGCTGACTGAGCGGACGGAGTGCCACGAATTCTGGCGTTCGGATGACGAGCAGCGCTGATGGAAACGCGAGCGCAACTCGTGGGAGAGGAAGAGCTAGCCACGTTTTGCCCACTCCGCATCGAAGCGCGCCCGATCATAGAAGGATTTCTGGGTACCAATCCCCGTCGTTGACAGTGCAGCGTACAGGTTGGCGCGGCGAACAGCTTCCTTTTCCGGGATGCCTTCGCCCAGGAAAACAGCGAAGCTGCCGATGAATGCGTCGCCGGCGCCGGTGCTGTCAATGCAATTCACCGAGAACGCAACGACGTGCTCACTTCCTTCGTGGCCGGCAAGAAGCGCTCCATTCGCCCCCAGCGTTATGATCACGCGGCGGACGCCGCCCGCCAGTAATTTTGCCGCACAGTTTTTGGCGTCATCGACGGTTTTCACCGGAGCGCCCGTAATCGTCTCCGCTTCATGTTCGTTGGGAACGAAGTAGTCGAGTTCTTGGAGCGCTGCCATCTCGACGGCTTGCGCAGGCGCGGGATTGAGAATGCAACGGATCCCATGCTTTCGGGCAAATGCAATTGTGTAATACACCGTCTCAACGGGAATTTCGAACTGCAACACGATGCAATCCACCGATTTGAGCATGTCTGCGGCGGCATCGACATCTGCGGGCTTGATCGCGTCGTTGGCGCCTTTGACTACAAGAATCCGATTTTGCCCGCTGGGCTCCACAAAAATCGGCGCCACCCCGCTGGATACTCCCTGAACTTGCTTTACATGGGTCGCGTCAATGCCCTGCTTGCGGAAGTTTTCGATCGTGGCGGGGCCGAATAAATCGCTGCCCACGCGGGCCACCATAAATACGTCGGCGCCACACAGGCGAGCGGCTACTGCCTGATTGGCCCCCTTTCCCCCGAAACCGAGATTGAAACTCTGACCGAAGATGGTTTCTCCGGGCTTGGGAAAGCGCTCCGCAAACGTCGTCAGATCAATGTTTGCGCTGCCGACTACCGCGATGCGAGGACGTTTCGCCATAGAGCTATGAGTCTCCTTCGGAGAAGGGCGAGTCTATTCGGCGTGTTACAGCGTGTCAACCGTACTTCCAGCCGCGCCGGCGTGTCTCATTCTGCTGCAGTTCGGTCCGCTAAAGTTTGGAAGTAGGACGTGCTTGACGAACGCGACCGCGTCATCGGACGACATCTCCGCACCGATGAGAAGTATCCGCGACACGCACGCGAGGACGGCCGAGTGATGTCGCTTGTAGGCCACTGCAAAGCAGTGTAGAGTTACACGTTTTCCAACGGAGACCGCATGTTCACACCGGATACGTTCGGCATTGCCCTGATCATGATGATTACCGCCGCAGTCTGTTGGGGATCCTGGGCCAACACCTTCAAAGGCGTGAAGAATTACCGGTTTGAACTTTTCTACTGGGATTATGCGATTGGTATTTTTCTGATCTCGCTCATTCTTGCTTTGACCATGGGGAGCAGCGGCCACGACTCTTCCAGCTTTGTAAACAACATACAATCTGCGGATAAGTCGAACATCGTCTCGACTCTGATTGGCGGCGCCATCTTCAACCTTGCCAACCTCCTTCTAGTCGCCGCGATCGATATGGCGGGCCTTGCGATTGCCTTCCCGGTTTCCATCGGAATTGCTCTTGTCGTAGGCGTGCTCTTGAGCTACTCGCTCGAACAGAAAGGCAATCCGCTTTTTTTGGGTATTGGCGTGGTCTGTGCGCTGGTCGCGGTCATTCTCGACGGAAAAGCTTACGGCAGCCTTCCGAGTACGAGCCGCAATTTTTCCAGAAAAAGTCTGATCACCTGCGTCGTGTCGGGCGTTCTCATGGGCTTGTGGAATCCATTCATGACTTACGCGATGACACGCGGCAACTCACTTAGTCCCTACAGCGCGGCAGTGTTTCTCACTCTCGGCGCTTTGCTTTCCTGTTTTATCTGGAATCTGTACTTCATGAAGCATCCGCTGGTGGGGGAGCCTGTGGGACTGGGCGGCTTTTTCCGCGGCTCCGCTTCCGGACATCTGTTGGGACTTCTGGGCGGCGTAATCTGGGGCGCGGGCACGGTCCTCAGCCTCACAGCGGGGAAACTCACGGGACAGGCAATCTCGTACGCAATCGGCCAGTCGGCGCCGATGGTCGCCGCTCTGTGGGGCGTGTTGGCGTGGAAAGAATTTGCTGGCTCGGGATCTCGCGCCAAAATTTACCTGGCGCTTATGTTTGTGTTCTACGGGCTGGCCATTCTGCTGGTTGCGCGGGCCAATGGCTGAATCCACAACCACGAGCAACCGAATCGTAAAGACGTAGCTAGCTACGTCTCTACACTAGACGGCCGACGGCTCATTTTCCTTTGATGCGGCCGACAAACAACTTTAAAAAGCGATCCGCATCCGAGGCCAGGCAAACCCTCGCGTTCGGCTTCAAGTCAATCACGCCTTCGATCTCGTAATGATCCCCATGCAGCACGTTGTTCTCATCTGAGCCCATGCGGTTGGCGACGGTTTCACCGCGCGTGAATTCCCCTCTTGTCTCCACATCGACGTGCATGTCTTTCAGTGTGACTAGGCTGG
>QHVR01000287.1 GCA_003223595.1 Acidobacteriota bacterium | reverse complement strand
TTCCATTTCTGCATCGCCGGGAGAGTGGCCGCAATCATCCCGCCATCGGCCGAATCGAAGATTAAGACGATTCCGGCGAGCGTGCCTGATTTTTGTGCCACTTCGTCATAATTCTTCTCAAGCTGGGCTTTTGCGAATTCCAGTCGCATGATCAGCCCAGCGTCCTTGGAGGAATCGTCGACCTTCTCGATGGAGAGAATCTTGACGCTTTTTCCTTTGAGCGGCGCCCAGTCTCCGGGAAATGGCGCCGTCTCCTCGCGGGTGACGTGAAATAACTGTTCCGCCGCCGCTTTCGGCCCGGACCCCGCGTGCGTGGCTGTATCCGGAATGCCATCCGGCATTTCCAGGCTGTTCCGCCAGATCCATCCGCGCTGCAGTCCGGAGACCCGCACGTGAACCCAATCAGCATTGAAGTCGAGCATCTCGAACTCATCATGCAGGCTCGCCAGAAACAGGGTCTTCGCCGTGAGGCTTGGAGAACCAACGACTGGGACGCCGGCTTGCTTCACGATCACCAGATTGTTCGGGTGTCCCTGATTCTGCAGTACTTCCTGCAAGCTCTTGATCTGAGCCTCTAGATCCTGGTCAGCCGGTTTCGCGGGCGCCGCCACCGATTCTCGCGGCGGCAGGCTGGGATTCAACGGAGCCGCGAAACGACTTCCGGCCGCGATACTTGGGGACGCAGGTTTCACCGGAGGCGGTTGTTGCCCAACCTGAGTTGTCTCGTCGACTTGATTCTGAGCGGGTGCCGGTTGGTGAGTCGTCTCCGTTGCCGGTGCCGGGGTGTGAGTCGGCAGCGTGTTGGTATTCGCCGCCACTTCATCCGACAGTTGATCAAGAAGATCGGATTCCAGGCGGCCATTCGAGTTCAGAAGACGATATCCCGAGTGAACTCCCGCCGGATCTGTGTACCAGGCAGTAATTTTCGTAGTGACTCGAACGATGCAGTCCGATGCGGAGTGGGCACTCACCTGTACCGAGGTCTGGTAATACGCGCGGCGATAGCGATCAAGCGGCTGGTCTGCGTTTGCGACAAAGCCCTCAACTACGGGCAGGCGGCCAGCCATTGACGGCTGCAGCTTTTTCACAGCTTTCTCAATAGAGTCTTTGGACTGGCCAAAAGTCCGCTCCGGGGAATTGTTGGACTGCGCCCAGTTCGGCCCAGTCAGGAGAGTCACCATGAGCAGCAGCAATATTCCTTTCTGACTTTTGAATGTGGCGCCCCATATCATGGTGCCAGCTCCAAGTCGTCGCGGGATATCCAGCCATGCTGGCCCTGATGGGTCTCAACCCCCAACCAGTATGGAGTGGTGATGACGATCAAAACCTCGGTTCCGCTGGGCAGCGAAGTCAGCGTTTTTGCGGACCGGAAAGGTGAGGCCTTCAAGGGTGCGCCGGGAGGCTTTACCACCCGCTCCACTTGCCGTCGGAGTTTTCTTAGCTGTTCCTGGGGAGTTTCGGTGAGCGCGGTTGGCTGTGCCATTTCTTCCTTCGCCAGCGCCGCGGCAGACTCACTGTTCGTGCGGTTCTGGGCTGGCAGCGACGGTACGGACTCCTCATTGCGCAGAAGTTTCTCGTTTACGGACGAGCGCTGCCCAACTGCGGCGGCCTCCTGCTTGAGTGCGTTAAGTGCTTCCAAGTGGTCGTGAATATCTTTGTATTCTGCGCCTTCGACAGATCCGTTGGAGGGGTGGACGGTGTGCCGGAAGTCCTCGATGAAAATCGCGTCGATCCGCACCACGGTGTTCTTGTCTCCCTGCGGCTGCACCACGTATCTGACAGCGAGAGTGCCGACGTCACCACTCTCTTTGAAGTTTCTTGGATCCAGGGCGTGCGTCCGCACCTTGTAGAAAACCGTTCCACTTTCCTGCCAGGCAGGGAAGCCGCGAGCCGAGGTCGCTACCTCGGCCCCGGTGATGTACTGGTCTCGCTCATATTCTTTGCTGCCGCGGATAATCCCATTCTGAATCACCTCTTTGACGGCCTGGGTTACGTCTGACTCTGGGAAGGGGACGTTCACAATCAATCCGGCACCGTATTGGGTGGTGCCTTTCTCGCGAGCAAGGGCGGGCTGAATGGCGAGATTAACCAGGATGGCCAGCAAAACAGCCAAAAGCAGACACAAGTTCCCTGACGGAAGTACGGCGAAGCTCTTTGATTGAGAGGTTGAGGCCAACATGAAAGGAAATCAGCTCAGGTTCCTTCATACCGTCCCACCGGGGCGTCTGTCAACGGTTCTGACGGGCTTGGCAAGCGCGCGATTGTAATCATTATGGCAGTTGTCACT
>QHVR01000286.1 GCA_003223595.1 Acidobacteriota bacterium | reverse complement strand
TCACTTGGGGCGCGAAAAATCTGCGCAACGCCATCGCCCGGCAGATGAAGGTCTGGCAGAACATCGATGTCGATCCCGAAAAAGAAATCACGGTGTGCTGCGGCTCGACCGAGGCCATGATCTCAACCCTGCTCGCCGTGTGTAATGCGGGAGACGAAGTCGTAATCTTCGAGCCGTTCTATGAAAATTACGGCCCAGACTCAGTCCTGAGCGGAGCAAAACCAAAATTCGTGAAACTAAGCCCGCCACGAGAGGACGGAGCGGAATGGACCTTCGACGAAAAAGAACTCCGCCGAGCCTTCGCCAAACACACCAAAGCCATCATTCTCAACACCCCGAACAATCCCACAGGGAAGGTCTTCACCCGCTCCGAACTGGAGTTGATCCGGGATCTGTGCCTTGAATTTGACGTCCTCGCCATTACCGACGAGATCTACGAGCACATCCTGTACGACGGAACCGAGCATATTTCGATGGCTTCGCTGGAAGGCATGCGCGATCGCACGGTGACCATCAACGGCATGTCGAAAACGTACAGCGTGACGGGATGGCGCGTGGGGTGGGCCGTGGCTCCGGAAAAGCTTACGAACGCCATCCGCAAGGTCCACGATTTTTTGACCGTGGGCGCACCTGCCCCGTTGCAGGAAGCCGGAGCCTCCGCCCTCAGTCTGCCTCCTGCTTATTACGAGAAACTGGCAGAGGGATACCGCGTCCGGCGGGATCATCTCATGCCGGCGCTGACGGCCGCGGGATTCAAATGCTTTCGTCCTCGTGGCGCCTACTACGTGATGACCGACATCTCCGCATTCGGCTATCCGGACGATGTTTCGTTTGCCAGATACTTAGTGCAGGAAATCGGCGTGGCCACAGTGCCCGGCTCAAGCTTCTATCGCGATCCCCGAGATGGCGCCCATCAGATCCGTTTCGCTTTCTGCAAAAAACCCGAGACGCTCGACGAAGCGTCGCGCAGGCTCACTAAACTGCACGCCCGCAAATAGCTACTTCGTGATCGCGCCGCATGCGATGCGGTCTCCAGAATTCCCCGAGGGATCGGTCTTATAGTCGTCCGCTTTGGCATGGATCACAATCGCCGCTCCATTCGTCAGCAGCGAATGCGGGCCATCTTTCAACGTGACATCCGCATCTTCCAGGCGCGTCTTGGCCTTTCCATTCGCACCCACGGTGACGTTCTTCATGTCACCGGCGTGATGCCCGTCTGGGTTATCGAACCCGTGCTTCTTGCTTTCGGGATTGAAATGTCCGCCCGCGGATTTGAAGTCGGGCCCTTCGCACTTCGGCACTTGATGAAAGTGAATCCCGTGCTCCCCAGGCGTAAGGTCGTGCACATTGACTTCGAGTGCGACACCCGCGCCTTGATCCCAGATCACGACGGAACCTACGTCCTTGCCCTGACCATCCTTGAGCTCCACCTTGGTTTTGCCAGCGCTCATCGACACTAATGCAAGCAACGCGACCGCAAGCCAGCCAATCATTTTCATAAACTTGCCTCCAGATTTCATGGGCGATTATAGCCAACGACCGCGCTGGAAAATGAACTATCAGCTGATTTCTTCATTAGGATGTGGAGTATACTGCGAGAAAGTTTCTATTCTTCTTCGGGGAATGTGGCGTTATGGCTTTGAATGCAGTCGAACAGGTATCCGAGCAGGTTCCCGCCGACGATTTCCAGGCACTGGAAGAGAAAGTTTATCGCACTATAGAGATGTTCAAGGCCGCCCGCGAGGGACAGGCTAATGCTGAACGCGACGCTCAGCGGCTGCGGCAGCAACTCGAGGACCGCGAAGAGGAACTGGTCCGGTTACGCCGTGAAACCGTTCAGCTGAAGAAAGAACGCGAGGACATCCGCAGCCGGGTCGAGAAAATGCTCGCCCAGATCGAGTCCCTGGCGCAAGCCAGCTAGCATGTGACCAAACTACGGGACGCCAGCATCGGAGATCAGGGAATGGCTACAGCGACAAAAGATCAACTGCTAAAGGACCCACAGAACTCCAGCGTGCGGGTTGAAATTTTCGATCAAGCCTACAATCTGCGCGGCTCTGACCCGGAATACATCCTGAAGCTCGCCGAATATGTCGACGCAAAAATCCGCGCCGTCGCCGAGGCGACCAATACCATCGACACAGTTCGCCTGGCGGTGCTGGCCGCCCTTAACATTGCCGACGAATACCATCTCCTGAAGAAAAAGCAGGAGCCTGGGACAACCGACTACCAGAAGCGCGCGCATCTATTAGCCTGTGCTCTCGACGAAGTCCTGCAGGAAAAACGTAAAGCGGGATAGCTTGCGGGGCGCCTCGCATTTCTTTCTCTTCCTCGCGCTGCTTTCTGCCACCGCATCTCCCCAGGAACCCACACTCCGATCGCAAACTAACCTGGTGTTGCTTCCGACCCTGGTCAAAGACTCGCAGGGCCAGGTGATCTATGGCCTCGGAGTCAAAGACTTCATCGTCGAAGATGATGGAGTCGAACAATCCGCGCGCCTCGACGAAGCCCCTGAAGGGCAGCCGATCTCGCTGGTGCTCGCCATTCAGACAGGGCGGCGGGCTTCGTACGAATTCCCCCGCATGCAGGGGCTAAAGACGATGCTCGATCCCTTGTTTGCCCTGGGCCTCGCGCGCATAGCCGTTGTCGAGTTCGACAGCCAGGTAAACCTGACGAGAGATTTCTCCACCGACGAGAGCCTGGTGGATGCCGATCTTATGAACCTGCAGCCCGGAAACGAAGGCGCTGGCATCCTGGATGCGATTCGATACTCCGTTGGCCTGCTGCAGAAAGAGCCCGACGACCGCCTTCGCGTTTTGCTGCTGATCAGCGAAACCCGCGACCACGGCAGCCATACGAAGGTCGAGGACGCGGTCGCTGCGATCGGCCAATCCAACACTCTGATGTATGCGCTGGCGTTCTCACCCGGGCTCTCGAACATTCTCGACACCGGACGCGGCAACAACAAAAACGAAATGCACGAAGGCGCCAACTTCCTCGACCTCGCGTACCGCACTGCCCAGCTCATGCACAAAAATGTGCCGGAAACAGTGACTCATATGACCGGAGGCGAATACGAACTTTTCGCCACGCGCAAGAAATTCGAAGTCCGAATGAACGACTTCACTAATCACCTGCACAGCCGATATCTGCTG
>QHVR01000157.1 GCA_003223595.1 Acidobacteriota bacterium | reverse complement strand
CCAGCAAGAGATTGCCGACGTTGGCGCATGCGATGAGCAGCACGAACGCGACCACAGCCACCATCACCTCAAGCGTGGGCAACAGGCTTCCCGCGTTGTTGAACGGAGTTTGCCACAAAGCCCACAGCCGCATACCGCGGCCACGATTGCTGGCGGGATAGCTGGCCTGCAATTGCGCGGAAATCGCCGACACTTCCTGCTGCGCCTGGGCGCGACTGACACCAGGTTTGATGCGGACATAAGCCTCAATCCATCGTGCGTTGCGGTCCTCGAGTTTGTAGCCATCGTTCTCGAAGGTTTCTTCCATATTGACCGGGGCCCAGAACTGCATGGCCCAGCCGACGAACGTTCCATAAAACCCCTGGGGCGCGACACCGATGATTGTGTGCGGCACGTTATTGAAGCGCTGCATCTTGCCGATGATCTCGGGGTCGCCTTTGAAGCGATTGCGCCACAGCTGGTAACTGATGACGACAACCGGATGCGAATTGCTGCCTACATCGTCGCTGGGCTCGAAGGCATGCCCGAGAATGGGACGAACTCCGATGGCCTCGAAATAGTTGGCCGAGACGATGCTGCCGGTGGCGGTCTCGGCGTGATCGCCAATGCTGAGCGTGCTGCCAGTAATCTTGCTGACGAAAAAGTCTTCGCAGAGGGTGCAACTCCTGCGCAAATCAAGGAAATCCGGCCATGACAGCGGCGTGCCACGAGTCTCGCCTGGCGCCGTCCCGCCGATGGCAAACAGGCGCTCCTGGTGTGCGACTGCAGGATAAGGCCGGAACAGGATGCCTTCCATCCAACTGAAGACTGCGGCGTTGGCGCCGATGCCTAAGGTCAGGCACAGAATGGCCAATGCAGAAAAGCCGGGAACGCGAATCAACGCAAATCCTGCACAAAGTCTTCGAAAAAGCTTCCGCCTCGAGCGTCGCGGCACTGCTGCTAGATCTGGGTGATGCCCCCGAGCGCGCACAACGCGGCGTAGCGCGCTTCCTCGTGTGACATGCCTTGGGCAACGTTCGCTTCAATTTGCTGGTCGAGATGCTCGCGAAGCTCGTCTCTCAATTCCTGATCCGCTTGAGAAGGACGCAAGAAGGAGCGCAATCGCATCAACAGGGAATAGAACCATTGTTGAATACCCATATTCATGCCTCTTTGAGCTTCACTATGCCGGAGATGGCGCTGGACACGCGGTTCCAGTTGGCCGTCTCTTTTTCAAGGTGCTTCCGCCCGAGTGGCGTGAGGGAATAGAACTTCGCGCGCCGGTTATTTTCACTGGACTTCCATTGAGATCGAATCCAGCCTCGATGCTCGAGCTTGTGCAACGCGGGGTAGAGGGAGCCGTCACTGACGCCCAGGACGTCGCTGGAAATCTGTTTCAGGCGCTGGCTGATCGCCCAGCCGTTCATCGGTTCCAAGGCGACGATTTTCAGGAGCAGCATGTCGAGCGTCCCCTGAACCAGGTCGGAAGGCTTGCTCATGAACTCTCCTCTCGGTTACCGAGTTAGACTAGTTCAGCTCCTCTCGGTTAGCAAGGGGTGGGCACGAAAACGGCTGATCCGAAGGGGAGGGCGACTGGGGAAAGCGATCGCACTCACTGGCTTTGAAGCAAGTTCACTGCGCAAAGGCTGCTTGGCTGAAATTGACGCGAAGCGACTCGGAACCCTAAAATCATCGCAGTTCCTCACAAGACTCTCAACTCATGCCACTTTACGAATATCTGTGCAAGAAATGCGGGCACGTCTTCGAAAAAATCGTTAAGTTTTCGGATAGGCCCATCAAAAAATGCCCCGAATGCGGCGGCGTCGTGGAGCAGACCATCTCCGCGCCAGCCGTGCAATTTAAGGGTTCCGGGTGGTATGTGACCGACTACGCCAAGAAGTCGCAGTCTTCCTCTTCCTCGTCTGATGGAGGCAAGGATTCGAAAGAGTCGAAAGACTCGAAGGATTCCAAAGACTCCAAGAAAGATGAAAAGAAGTCGGACAGTTCCAAGGAAGGCACCAGCAAAAAGGCCGAGAAGAGCAAGTAGACTGCTCCTTGGCCGCCATTTGTGCCAGTTTGGTACCGAGTAATTGTCTACTTCAGTTCCCTCTCAAAGTGCTCCTCGATCATGCTGAACAGGTGTACTCGGGCATCTTTGCCGGAGATACTGTGCGTCTTGTTGGGATAGATCATCAGGCGGAAAGGCTTTCCCGCATTGATGAGAGCGTTGATCATCTGAATGCTGTTCTGAAAGTGGACGTTGTCATCGCTGGTGCCGTGTACCAGCAGTAACGCGCCATGCAGCTTGTCAGCGTCCCTGGTCACGTCTGACTGCTCGTAACCCGCCTTATCGTCTTTGAGCAGGCCCATATAGCGCTCGGTATAGATCGAGTCATAGTTGACCTGATTGGTGACCGGAGCCACCGCAACGCCAGCACGGAAGCGATCCGAGTGGGTCATGGAATAAAGCGTCATCGAACCGCCATTGGACCATCCCCAGATGGCGATGCGGTCTTTATCAATCTGAGGGAATTGCGACAGGAGTTGATCGAGGGCTGTGAGCTGGTCCTTCAACTCGACGGCTCCGAACTCATGGCGAATGGCGGTCTGGAATTTTCGGTCGCGTCCCGGGGTGCCGCGATTATCTACGGCGAAAATCGCGAAGCCTTTGCGCGCCAGGATTTCGTCAAAGGCGCTGGGCACGTCTTTGCGCACCATCTGCGCGGCGGGGCCGCCGTAGATGTTCACAATCAGCGGAATCTTTGCGCCGGCACTTGAGGCCGGGGGCAGCAGCAAGCGGCCATAAAGTGTGGTGCCATCGTCCGCTTTGAATTCCAGGTATTTCGGCTCGCGCAGGCCGTAGTCGTTGATCTCGTCCTGCCCGTTCCAAACCGGTTTACAGTCCGCGCCGGTGGCACAAAGACTGATTCGAGGAGAAGCATGCGGCCCGGAATACATGTCGGTAAAATGAGTGCCGTCGTCGCTGAAATCGCCGCGGTGTTGGCCTTCCCCGGTGGTCACCTTTGTGAAATCAGATCCGTCCAGCTTCACGGAAAAAAGCTGGGTCTGGCGAGGATCGTCTTTGTTGGCTGCGAAGAACACTGTGCCGGTGGAATCGTTTGTCCCGAGGATGCCGGTGACCTCGTAGTCGCCCTGCTCCAGTTGCCGCTCCAGCTTGGCGTCGGCGGCGAGAGGATTCTGCAGATCGCAGCTGTAGAGATAGATGTGCATGTTGCCGTCGCGCCAACTCGGCCAGAGAAACTGACCTTTCGATTTCAGGAACCGGACTTCCACCTCATCGAAACTCATCCACGCTCCCGGAGTTGATTCGGTCAGCACGATGCGCGATTTCCCCGACTTCGCATCGATCAGATACAAATCCATTTTGTCTTCGGTGCGATTCAACACCTCGGCCCAGACGATGCCATCGCGCAGCCAGCCGAAGCGAGGGATGTAGGTATCGGGATCGCTGTTCAAGGCAATCCAGCGCACCTTGCCTTTATCGGGGTCGACGACGCCGAGCTTCACGACTGGGTTGGGATCGCCCACCTTTGGATACTTCTCCTGATCGACGGTGGGATGAGTCGGCATCCAGTCGGTGATTGGGTAGGTCGGGACCTTGGTTTCGTCCATGTGCATGAACACGATTTCTTTGCTGTCCGGCGACCAGAAGTAATTGCTGCGCACCGCTAACTCTTCGGCGTACACCCAATCGATATCGCCGTTCAACAGATCGTCGCTGGTGTCCTTTGTAAGCTGCTTTTCGTCGCCTCCACTTGCCGGGCGGACATACAAGTTGTGCCTTCGAACATACGAAACCCGCTTGCCGTCGGGCGAGAACTGCGGAGAGCCACTGGGGTCGGGAGCGGAAGTAAACTGCACCGCCGTCTGTGTGACCAAGTCGAACAGCCACAGTTGGCCCTGAGAATCGAAAAGTAGATGCTTCGAATCCGGAGCCCACAAATAAGCGGCAACATGGTAACGGGTCAGCCGTTCCTTCTCGCGCTCGTTCTTAACCTTGTTCACGTCGGGATCGAGCGAAGCCAGTTTCGCGGCGCTGACCAAAACTTTCTTTTCGCCGGTGGCCGTATCCACGTACCACAGCTCGCCTTTCTCCCCCTTCTCATCGCGCTGCACGAATGAGAGCTTCGATCCGTCTGGACTCCACTCGATGGTTTCAGGCCCGCGCCCTGCCAAGCCTCCCGGCTGAAACATGGCTTCAATGGTCAAGGGCTTGGTGGGCGGATTTTGCGCTTGTGCGGGAATCACTGCGTTCGCACAGCAAAAGAAGTTAGCGAGCACACTGAGGCACATGGCCGGGCAATACGTTTTTTTCACGAAGTCCTCACGAAGGGGGAATGACACAATCACAGCAGGCGAA
>QHVR01000156.1 GCA_003223595.1 Acidobacteriota bacterium | reverse complement strand
CCATTGGTCCGTCCAGCGAAGTCGAAGCCGAGCGAGCATCAGCGGAACTTAAGCAGCCCGACCGTGATTCCTGGCAACCCGAGGCCCCTGAGAATTCATTCAAACGATCCCATGCACGCCAATCCCCAGCGACTGCATCTCGAGGAACCCACCCAGGCTCCCCCGATGCCCGCGGCACCCGTAAACCCTACGCTGGCGCAGGGTATGTGGCGTTTCTTTCGTCTGCTGCGAATCTCGTTCTGGCGCGCCTTCGTGCACGATGCCTTCGCCACCTCCAAAGCCGCCGCTTATTCTTCCATCCTCACTTTCTTCCCCGTACTGCTGATCGTCGGCTCCAGCTTGGCCAGTTGGCGCAAAGGAGCGCCGTACCTGCGCGAGATCTCCTACGCTCTCAGCAGCATCCTTCCCGCCGGATCCAACACCGTTCTCGCCTACCTCAAGAGTGCCGGCCAACACCCCGTAAGATTCCTGACCACCACCTCCATCATCAGTCTCTGGACCGCATCCGGCGTCATGATCTCCTGGATGGACGGCTTCCGCCGCTGCTATGAACTGCCCAAAACCTGGGGCCTGATCAAGGAACGTAGCATCGCGTTCCTTCTCGTGATCTTCGCTCTCGTCCCTATGACTTTCGCCACGCTGCTGGTCGCAGTCGGCAGTAAATTCGAAACCCGCCTGCTGCCGTATCTAGATCCCGATTTCAGCGCGTACGTCCTGCTGCTCTGGGGCGCGATCCGCTGGGTGATTGCGACGCTGACCAGCATCTCTGTGATCGCGCTGATCTATCACCACGCGGTCCCGCGCACCCAGCCTTGGCACAGCGTCGTCCCCGGCTCGATTCTGGCAACGATTCTGTGGTTCAGCGTGACGGTTGGTTTCCGCGCCTACCTGCAACATTGGGGCGACTTCACCACGATCTACGGATCCCTGGGCGCAGGCATGGCCCTGCTGGTGTGGATGTACATGATCTCTCTGGTAATTCTCGTGGGCGCAGAGTTCAATGCCCTGCTCTTCCCGCGCGCCATGCTGGGGAAAGAGCTAACGAAAATTCCCGCTTCAGAATAGAGACGTTGCTAGGGACGGCCCATGTAGGATAGCCGCCATCGGCTGTCCAGCGGAGCGAAGCTCCGCAGGGTTTCTGCAGATATCAGTTTGAACCTCAGCCCAGGACGAGACCGGGTCAGCAGCGCAGAATCATTGTTCGCGTACAATTAATTCTTGGGCCCCAACGCCCGCAACCCGTATCCCCAACCTGCAGTCGAGGGAACTAATTGAAGCCGGACTTCGACAAACCTGAGGAGAGTTCTACCCCAAACGCCGCTCCCCGGCGCGCCAAGATCATCTGCACCATAGGGCCAGCCTGCAATACCGAAGCTGCCATGCGCGACCTCCTCCGCCTCGGCATGGACATCGCCCGCCTGAATTTCTCTCACGGCACTCACGAAGAACACACCCATAATGTCCAACGCCTTCGCCGTGCTGCCCAGCGCGAAGGACGTACTCTATGCATTCTCCAGGACCTGCAGGGCCCCAAGATCCGCACCGCCCAACTGGAGCATCATCAGCCCGTCCTGCTGAAGACGGGCTCGCTCGTGACCATCACGCCCGAAGACATTGCCGGCAACAGCGCCCGCATCTCCACCAGCTTTCCTGATCTCGCGCGCGAACTCACCCCAGGAGCCCGCGTCCTGCTCAGCGATGGCTTAATCGAACTCCGCGTCGAGTCGGTCAAAGGCAAAGACGTAGTCTGCGAAGTTCTGAATGGCGGGACACTGGGGGAGCACAAAGGCATCAACTTGCCCGGAGTCGCGCTCTCCATTCAGGCTCTGACGGACAAAGACCGTAAAGATCTCGAATTCGGCCTGAAGCAGGGCGTCGATGCGGTCGCGCTTTCGTTTGTCCGCTCGGCCGCCGACGTGAAGACAGTGAAAGATATTATTGCGGATCACGGCAGCGACCTTCCCGTCATCGCGAAGCTGGAAAAGCCGCAAGCCATCGATCACCTGGAGGAAATTCTTGAAGTCGCCGACGGCGTGATGGTCGCTCGCGGCGATCTCGGCGTCGAAATGGCCCCGGAAAAAGTCCCGGTGATTCAGAAGCACGTGATCCGGCGAGCCTCAGCCTGGCGGCGTCCGGTCATTACGGCCACCCAGATGCTCGAGTCCATGATCGAGAACCCGCGCCCCACGCGGGCCGAGACCAGCGACGTCGCGAATGCCGTGTTCGACGGCACCGATGCCGTCATGCTCTCCGCGGAAACCGCCAGCGGAAAATATCCCCGCGAGTCTGTCGCCATCATGGCACGCATCGTGATTGAAGCCGAACGCAACACTGAAGATCTCAGCCCGGCCCGCCGTCGTCGCGAACGCCACAGCCTCTCCGTCGCCGAAACCATTTGCGAATCCATCGCGCACGCCGCCGAAGACCTGCCCATGGGCGCGATCGCCATCTTCACCGAAACCGGCAACACCGCCCGCATGATCTCGAAGTATCGTCCCAAGGCGCCCATCTACGCCTTCACTCACCTCGCCCCCGTCGTCCAGCGAATGAATCTCTACTGGGGAGTTCATCCCGTCCGCTGCCAGCAGGCCCGATCCGCCGAGCAGATGGTCTCGCTCGCCGAACAGTTACTGGTGGGCCGAGGCCAACTCAAAGCCGGCGAGGTTTTGGGCGTAGTAGCCGGCACGCGTCAAACCTCAGGCTCCACAAACTTAATGCGCCTGCACACAGTCACCGAACAAGAAGCCGAGCGGATCGTGCATCCAAAAAAGAACGTGTAGGGGCGGACGCCTCGTCCGCCCCGCGAGCGAAGCGAGCGAGCGTAGAGCCCTGGGAGCCCAGCATGGATAGGCATTGCGCG
>QHVR01000155.1:4537-8720 GCA_003223595.1 Acidobacteriota bacterium | reverse complement strand
TCGGCGATCTTATCAGGATGGCCTTCGGTGACGGATTCCGAGGTGAACAGGTAACGCGTCTTGGATGACAAGTTTGTTTCTCCTTAAATTGCACGTGAACGCTGGTCGGGCCAGCCACGCGAAGCTGCAGAGGCCAGGACTTTTAAACCGGGGTTAACCCGCGGAAACCCACGCGACCGCGCTCAGGCGAACTGCGATGAGGAAGTCCAGCTAAAAGGCTAACAGAGGACATTCCAGACACGCAATGGTTTTGGCCTTAAGTGGCCGATTATGAGGTGAATAGCGGAATTTATTGGGTGAATGGATGCCGCCGTTCAGGTGCGTTTGCGATCCGGATCGCGTGAACGAAAGAGTTGTCCATCACGGCGTAGAGCGTTCCGTCGGCAGACAGTGTAAGAAAACCGCGGTGATGCGGCTCTCCGGGGAGTTGCAACTCTGAAAGCAACTTGCCTTGCGGACTTATGGCGAGCACGCGGTCTTCGAGCAGTTGATAAATGGTGCCGTCGGGCGCGAGCGCCGGCGCAGTGTAACCCATGACACTCGTGCTGGGCGGCAACGCAAATTTCCATTTGAGCCTGGGCCGCGGATCGATGGCATAGAGTGGCCCCTGAGGCGTAATCACGTAGACTGTGCCGTCCAGCGCGCGCACCGGACTCTCGTTGAAACCGCCTACGCCGTCCAACTTCCACTTGATGGTTCCATCGAAATACAAGGCGACCATTTCACCGGAGAATTTCCTGGCGTAGATAACGTCATCAGGGCCGGATCCGAGGAAGTACGCGGTGCCCTGCGCCCCGGGAGGGAATGTCCACAGAACGTTGCCACGCATGTCGCTGGCGACGATGTGCTGGTCCCGGCTGAAAACGAGTTCTTGGTTGCGCAACAGTAGCGGCGCAGTTGGCACCCCCGAAGGGGTCTGGACTTCCAACTCGGGCAGACGCCAGGTCTCGTGCCCGTCAACTTTACTGAGTGCGACCAGGTGTGTGTCGCAGGTGGTGTAGATGGCATCGGCATCGAACGCATGCCCTCCGGCACTTCGGGCGAGTGCGGGTCGTGGGCAGTCAGCCTGCCAGCGCTTCAGGCCTGAGGAGGACAGCGAATAGATGCTGTGCAAAGTGGCGAAGTAGAGATTTCCATCGTCGTCCTGGGACAAAGAGCCGCTCACGATAGGGTCGGATTGGCTCGCACGGTAAATCCATCGCTCGGCGCTGGAAGCATCCAACGCGTGAACGCCGCCGGCGCTGGCAACGTAAAGAGCCCCATCTTTAGCGACGAGAGGCGGAGTGAAAGTAGGGAAAAGAGGATCTACGGCTCGCGTCCATTCCAGGCGCGGAATTGTTGTGGTATAGGGACGAGGGCGCCTCGGTGCGTGATACCAAAAGCGAATGTCTGCCGCGAGCACGGCAATGAGGCCGCAAACAAGCAACATCGTCAGTCTCACAGTTTTCATGAGCGGACCATGGAGGCTCGGAGGGGTGCTCCGGAGTAATGTACGTTTCCCGCTTCGTGGCTCTTGCTGCCTTGGCTCTTGCTGGTTGCGCGCCGGACGCCAGAATTTATCTAAGCGGATCGAAAGCACATCACCAAGTTACGTAAGTGCGAGAGCGGACTGTGCGGGCCGTCGCACGACGTGTTCCGACCCGCACATTACCAGAGAATGGCGCAGAGGCTCTGATAGCACGGTGACTCCTGCGTGAGTAGCGACGGCTTATCTGGCGAGGCGCCGCGCCTGAAACAGCGCAGTCAAATGCAGCATCAGGAAAGTCGGCACCAAGTACGTCGGAATCAGTACCAGCGGGAGTTGCGTCATGGGAGCGCTCGTGACCGTTCCGTAGAGATTTGGAGCGAACAGCGGGACCAGCGCTCCGATACTCACAGCGACCGTAAGGTCCAAAATGCCGGAAAGATTCCAGGCCACGAAGCTTCTGCTCGCCGCAAAGCCAGGCCGCCGCAGTAGAGCAGCCAGCACGAGAGGTGCAGTCACTCCGATTGCCATATCCCCCAGCCCGGCAGGCCAGGCGAAGATTCCTGGCAAGACTTTGTACGTGTATAGAGTCAGGAAACCAAAGCCGGCCCACCTCCACGCCTGGATGCCCACAATGAGGCGAAGATCAACGGACAAAATAAACTCTCGCAGCCGCCGGTGCGCACTGTACCCGACCAGCAAAAGGGTGAGCGGCGCCACCACGGAGGTCCCCCACCCCCGACCACGAACGCCCCGCGCGCGCCAAGGACAAAGATGAGCGCTAACCACGCCAAAAAGAAGCTGGCCACGTAAGCGCCTGTACCGGAAAGGACTGGAAGTTTAGACTCATCGACTCGTGCTACGACCGTATTTGCCATAACGACTTCTCCTTTGTTGTCCGTTAATTGCAGTTTGCAAGTCCTTCTCAATCTCAGCCGTGCCAGGTTGTTTTGTGTTCATCTCCCCAATCAGGTGTCGCATTTAGACCATAGGAGTATGACAATAATCCTATGGATGCAAAAAAATTAACAGTTGGCCAGCAAGTAATCTCGAACTGTATCCAGGGTTCTTTGCTTCTCCTCGAGATCGGCCATGGTGCGCGCACGGGAGATCGCACCTGCCATCGCGGACATCGCCACGGTAAAGTTTCTCTCCTTCTCGGCGGCTGTGTTCCCAGGCACGAAAGGCATGATCTCGTCACGATGCTGCTTTAATAGTCCCGCGATTCGCTTTTTGACAGCTGGTTTCGTGCGGCCAATCTCGGGAGCAAGCGCGGCGATAGGACAACCGACCTCGGCGTGCTCGCAGTGTTCGATGGATAAATAATTCCTGATGATCTGCTTCCATGCCTCTCCCGGTGGGGCCTGCCTCGCCGGGGCGAGCATGCGTTCTCGTAAGTCGCGGAGACTCTCGGCGACGGCTTCGGTAACGAGATCGTCCCGGGTGCGGAAATGTTTATAAAATCCTCCCACCGTGAGTCCCGAGGCGCGCATCACTCGCGCGAGCCCTGGTCCGCTCAAACCCTGGGCGCGGAATTGCTTGGAGGCCGCCTTAACGATGCGCTGATGGGTCTTGGTTTTGTGATCGGGTCCGTAACGCATGACGATTAAGATTATCCATGTAATCCCATGGATTCACGATTTCGTCGAGTGACGTGTCTACAACTCCGAGCAGGCAGTCGAGTGGCCTTATAACCGTTCCGCAAGTAACCTCGATCCGGTGACCCTGGATTAGAGGGCGGATTCCGGAAAGGGCACAGCGGCTTGCGACCCGGGGACTCGCTGAAAACAAAGAAGCTTAGAACCGGGAACCTGCAGGCGTGTGACGGAGTCTATGTTATGTAAGGTCTTGAGCATTCGCGACGAAGCGGGCCGGACTGGGGCGGGAGAGAAAATTAGGGCGCGCGAGGGTGGAAAATCCTATAATCAGGGGATCGCCATATGG
The DNA here is from genome assembly GCA_003223595.1 of Acidobacteriota bacterium. Taxonomy (GTDB): domain Bacteria; phylum Acidobacteriota; class Terriglobia; order Terriglobales; family Acidobacteriaceae; genus Sulfotelmatobacter. The sequence goes on along the minus strand of QHVR01000155.1, from coordinate 5,311 downwards.
CGGGAGCAACCACCTTGGGTGATTTAGCGAGTGCAATCGGGATCCGGTCGCAGGAAGAGGCGGCGATCGTGGCGGAGTTGAAGGCCGGCTCGGAAGCGGCCTACGCCTGGTTAATTGGAGAGTTCCAGCAACCGGTATATGGATTGGTGTACCGGGTGGTGAACGATCCGGCGGATGCGGCGGATACCACACAGGAAGTGTTCCTGAAGGTGTTTCGGGGAATGAAACACTTTCACGGGGAATCCAGCCTGAAGACCTGGATTTACCGTATCGCGTTGCATGAGGCAGCGAACCGGAGACGTTGGTGGTTCCGGCACAAAGCCAAAGAGACGTCCATCGAGCCGGCTGAATCCGAAGCGCCCGGCGTCGGCGAGCACGAGATGCAACTGGCTCTGACGGACCATGGCGATTCACCCTTCGATAATGTGGCCCATCGCGAAGTGCAGGCCCGGGTGGAAGAAGAGTTAAGGAAGGTTCCAGAGCCGTATCGCACCACGCTGATGCTGCGCGATCTGGAAGAAATGTCGTATGAAGAAATTGCCGAAGTGCTGGAGATTTCCCTCGGAACGGTGAAATCCCGGCTGACTCGCGGCAGACAAGCGCTGCGGCAAAGGCTGGCTTCGTATGTGCGCGAGGTAGGAAACGAGCTGGGATTAAGCGCTCCCGGTTCAGAACGGCAAGAGCGGTCACAGGTAGCTGGAGGGGGTAGAAGGGCCGAGGTGATGCCATGATTGGCACTGGGAATACGAGCCACAGGAAGACATCACAACTGAA
>QHVR01000155.1:0-4513 GCA_003223595.1 Acidobacteriota bacterium | reverse complement strand
CATATCTGGATGGAGCGGTAACGGGCACGGAGATGCTCGCGCTGCAGGACCATTTGTCCGGTTGCCCGAGCTGTCATCGCGAGTACCATGGACTGCGGCGCACTCAGCAGTTGCTGGCCAGTGTCGGGCGTCCGAAGGCTCCGGCAGATCTGGGATTGAAGCTGCGGCTGGCGATTTCGCGCGAAGTAGCAGTGGCGCGGCGCGGCCGGTTTGAAGGCGTCCGCGTACGCCTGGAGAATGCCTTCGAAGCTTTCATGGTTCCCGCGACCGCCGGGTTTTTGACCGCGTTCGTTCTGTTCGGAATCGCGATGATGTACTTCGTGGCCCCCTCGAAATTGCATGCCGATAACGATGTTCCACTGGTGATGGTGAATTCCGGCCCGGAGCTGCAGCCAAGCTCGTTCGGCATGTCGATGAATACAATTGAAGACGACTCGCTCGTAATTGAGGCTTATGTCGACAGCAATGGGCGGGTGCAGGACTATCGCATCCTGTCGGATTCCGAATCCTCGAAGCAGGTGCTTCCTGAGGTCAAGCGGATGCTGATCTTCACCACGTTCCGCCCGGCGCTGTCCATGGGACGTCCGACGCCGAGCCGAGCGGTGCTGTCGTTCTCGAAGATCAGCGTAAAGGGGTAGGAAGCTTCTAGCTCCTAGCTTTTAGCTTAGGACAAGAAAGGCGGAACGCTTTGCGTTCCGCCTTTTCATTTCAGCTTCTATTGCTTCTAGCTACTGGTTACAACTGCCGCTTACTTTGTGGACTTCGGTGACCGTGAGGTGGCCGTGTTCGGCGCGGGCCTTGGTCGCACCGGTGTCATGGGCCATGCCTTTTGAGTCTTCCTTCATGTTGTGCGTCTTGGAGTGGTTGACGACGCCGCGAACTTCCACCGTCTGGTTGGCATGAGCCGCGAGGTCGCTGGAACTGTTCTTGTCGTGGATCTCCCACGTACTTCCGTCTGTTCCGGTGAGCAGGTATTCATCGCCGCCGCCTGATTTCGTCAGGCATCCGGTAATGTTCCGGACCTCGCCTTTCGAATTGGTGTTTGTATCATCCTGGGCAGCTGCCCACACCGTAGTTAAACCTGCGAAAAGCACGCACAACAGCAAACGACCCAACTTATTTGTCATATGAAGTTGCTCCTTTTGATTGGCCCCGAGCACGATTGCGGGCCGCAATGCAAGTTTTCTTCTGAGATAGGGTGCCGATTTGCGTGGGGGTGTTGCCGCTCTTAAACCCTAGGGAGGCAATCAGAAAGAGGCGTCAAGTTCAACTGGGATGGATAAAGTTGATGAGCATGAACGTGCCGCCCGCGACTAGGGCGGAGGCAGGAATCGTCAGCATCCAGGCCCACACGATGCGTCCGGCAACACCCCAGCGCACCGCGGAGAGTCGATGAACTGCGCCAACTCCCACGATCGCCCCGGTGATGGATTGCCTCCCTAGGGTTTAAGAGCGGCAACACCCCCACGCAAATCGGCACCCTATCTCAGAAGAGAACTTGCATTGCGGCCCGCAATCGTGCTCGGGGCCAATCAAAAGGAGCAACTTCATATGACAAATAAGTTGGGTCGTTTGCTGTTGTGCGTGCTTTTCGCAGGTTTAACTACGGTGTGGGCAGTTGCCCAGCATGTCAGCTTTGGACATGAGTCCGCCCGTGTAGAGAGCGCCAGCGACGATGCCCATAGTTTTCTGGGCGTCGTTGCCTCCATGGCCCAGGCTGTATGCGGCGGCGGAGAGCAACTGCAATTTCCGGAACCAGCGGTCCACCGTCTGTGGCGGTTTATTCTGCAAAATCCAGTGGGCGGCGACCAGAAAAACAAGACCTAGAACCATGCCCATGACCGGCGCGACCACGATGAAGATAAGAGTTTTGTACCAGCCCTCGGGGATGATGACGGATAACATGCTGCCAGCGCCGGTGTGCACGGCGGCGTGCATCATCGCGGCGCCGGCGTATCCGCCGATCAGGGCGTGAGAGGAGGATGTCGGCAGCCCCCACCACCAGGTGAGCAGGTCCCAGACGATGGCGCCGAACAATCCGGCCATAACGACATACTGATCGACATGATCCAGGCGGATCATACCCTTGCCAATGGTCTTGGCGACGGCCGTGCCGAGGAAAAAAGCCGCGAGGAAATTGAAAGCCGCCGCCCATGCCACGGCAAATTTGGGAGACAGCACCCGCGTCGAGACGACGGTGGCAATGCTGTTGGCCGAATCGTGGAAGCCGTTCAGAAAATCGAAGATCAGGGCGACCAGGACGGTGATCAGGACCAGGATCAGGTCTTTATTCATGTCAAAAGTTTCAAGTTTCGAGTTTCTGGTTTCGAGTCCCGAAGTTCAGATCTGACACTTTTGAGGACCTGAAAGTTGAAACTCGAAACTCGAAAGTTTCTATCTATGTGCTTTTGAGGACTATGGCTTCGATAACATTGGCGGCGTCTTCGGCTTTGTCGGTCGCGTATTCGAGGACTTCGTACAATTCTTTGAGCTTGATCAGCTGAATCGGATCTTTTTCATGCTCAAAAAGATCGGCGATAGCTCTTCGGCTTACGTTATCAGCCATGTCTTCGAGGCGGTTGACCTCTTCGCAGTGTTTCATTACCTGACCATTTTTCTCCAGTAAAGAAACACCCTTGGCCAACTCTTCACATTGCAGGACGATGATTCCGGCGAGTTCGGCCGAGACCGGCGGCGGATTGTGAATCTTGTACATGACCAATCGAAGGGCCGCGGAGTTGACGAAATCGAGCACATCATCGAGCGAGGAGGCCAGGCGGTGAATGTCCTCGCGATCGAAGGGGGTGATGAAGGTCTGATTCAGCTTGGTGATGATGGCGTAGGTAGCCTTGTCCCCGCGGTGCTCAATGGCCTGGACCTGGCTCACTTGCATGGTGAGATCTTTGGGATCGGCGAGGATGGAACGAAGCAACTTGGCTCCATCGGTGAGATTGGTAGAGAGTTCGGCAAAAAGCTCGAAGAATTTAGCGTCGCGGGGGATAAGGCGCATCGTTGAGTTGTCCGGTCAAGCGGCTTGCGTAATAAGGATTATGGAGCAGAGTAATATCTCACGCAGAGTGGAGCGGACGCAAACGAAGGGACGATTCGTACCCGGTCACGAAGTGAAGAAGAGATCAGTAGCGCGACGATTTGCCGGGAATCAGTGCCGGCGTGCGGCGGGGACTGCGCAGGCGTACGACGCCGAGCAGAATGAAAACGGTCGCGGATCCCAAGGCTATGGTCTGAAAGAATCCGCGAAACAAGTCGCCCAAATCCATGAATCGATTATGGGGGCGACCGTTGGGGGCAGCGAGATTACCAAAGGCCAGCGGGGACATTACCGCGGTGCCTGCGCGTGATTACTTTCGGCAGGCGGCCCGTCGCAGAGGATGCGGATCAAACCCTGATCACTTTTTGTAGGGCCACTGGGCCTTGGAGAAAAGGGCGCCGTCGATCCAGATGGTCTGGCCGGTAATGAAGGAAGCGCCCGGACTGGCTAGGAAGACCACGGTAGGGGCAATGTCCGCCGCGGTGCCTGCCCGTCCCAGGGGAGTGAGTTTCGACCACGTTCCGGCATAATCAGGATCTTCCTGGCGCGTGCGCTCTGATTCAATCGAGCCGGGCGCGATGCAGTTTACGCGGATTCCGTATTGCCCCAGTTCGACGGCGGCCTCTTTGGTGAACATTTCAATGCCGCCTTTGCTCGCGGTGTAAGCGACGAGCGAAGGAAAGGCCAGTTTGTTGCAGCCCGAACCGAGGTTCACAATCGATCCGCCGCCGTGGTCTTTCATGCGGCGCGCGGCTTGCTGGGTACAGAGGAAGCAGCCTTTCAGATTGGTGTCGATGACCAGGTCCCATTCTTCCTCGGTTACGTCGAGGAGGGGCTTCCAGGTTTGCACGCCGGCGTTGTTGACCAGCAGGTCCAGGTGGCCAAATTCGGAGATCACCTTCTGGAACATGGCCGTGACCTGAGCGCTGGAGCGGATGTCAGCCTGAACGGCAATGGACGCGGGTTGGTGAGTACGAATCTCCGCCATGGCCGCCTCGACCATGGGCGCGGGATCGTCGAAGTAATTGACCGCGACCCGATAGCCGTTGCGCGCTAACTCGAGAGCGATTTCTTTTCCGATGCCGCGGCTGGCTCCGGTTACAAGAGCGGTCTTAGTGGATTGCATAGATCACCTGAAGGTGGCGAGCAGTTACTGCTGGGAATGATAGCGGAAGTGAAACGAAGAGAAAAAATCAAGCGAAAGGCTGGAAGGTTGCAGGAGCTTGTTCTTACTTCTGAGGCAGGATGAAAGAAATCGAGCAGCACTTCTAATTGCAGACCGCAGCGCCAATATAAAGCGGAAAAACTAACTGGATCTCAATCTCCGCGAAGCAAGAGAGTCTCCTCTCGTGGGAGTCTTCTTGTCATCGCGCTTCAACCGCGAGCAGATCCTGCCGACGTAGCATTCTTCGTGAGTCGCTTGACCATTCTCATCCGTCTTGCAGGTTTCCAGCAACAGGGGCT
>QHVR01000154.1 GCA_003223595.1 Acidobacteriota bacterium | reverse complement strand
GGGCGGCATTGGCACGTTTTCCGTGCAGATTGCCAAGTCATTTGGGGCGGATGTCACCGGCGTTTGCAGCACTGACAACGTCGAATTGGTGCGCTCCCTGGGCGCTGGCCGGGTCATCGACTACACGCGTAATGACTTCACTCAGGACAACGAACATTACGACCTGCTTCTGGACAACGTAGGGAACCGCACGTTGTCAGAGATGAGGCGCGTCCTTGGCCCGAACGGCAAGTGCCTCATGGCCGGGGCGCCTAAGGATCTCTGAAGCGTTCTTACGCGATTGCTCAAAGCATTCGCATGGTCGCCATTCCTGAAGCAGAAGTTCAAATTCTTCATTGCGAAGATGAAAAGAGATGACCTGATGACGCTCTCCTCCCTTATGGGAGCGGGAACTGTAACTCCGGTGATCGACAGACGCTACCCGCTGAACGAAGCCGCAGCCGGGATCGCTTACGTCGAGGGCGGACACGCCCGGGCAAAAGTTGTCATCACGATGTAGTAGACGGTGCCATGGCGCCCTGAGCGGCGCGAAACAGCCGGACCTTGCGCGTGAAGCTGCCGGGCGGCGGAACCGGACAGCCGGCCTTTAGCGCGACTGCTGCTCCCTGCCTTTCGAGTATTCTCCATTTGCAAATCTTCTTGACAACGATTTCTGCATAAGCATAATGCCTCAATCCACTTTCAGCGATCTGGCCTCGCTGGACCCGGAGGAGGTTTTATGAGCGTGTTGGAGCTTTGTGACCGGGAAATTGCGGCGGTCCCCTTGGACGCGACCGTCGCCGATGCCATCCATAAAATGCTGGATTACCACGTGGGCGCGGTTGCCATCGTGGATAGTGAGTACCGCGTCGCAGGCATCTTCACCGAGCGTGACGTGCTGCGCAAAATGTCGCTCACGCGCCTGGATCCGCAAACCAGCTCCATCCGCGATCTCATGACCACCCCGGTGGAGATGGCAACGCGCCAAACCGGTGCAGGCGAGGCGCTCAGCATCATGCTGACGAGCCATTTCCGGCATCTGCCTGTGGCTGATGATAATGGCAAGCTGCTGGGGATTCTTTCCATACGCAATCTGCTGGAGTGGCGCGTGGACCAGCTCAGCCGCGAGTTGGATTCGCTTGAGCAGTACGTGTCCAATGACGGGCCAGGGGGCTAGCTTCTAAAGAATGGAAGCTCCCAGCGCCCATCGCGCCATTGCTGCCGTGCGCATCGCCACCTCGGTGTTCTTTCTGCTGTTCGGCGAATACAAAGTGGCCGGGCCAGAATTCGCCCATGGCGGCTTTCAGAAATACCTGCAAGATTACATCGCGAACACGGCCGTCAGTTTCTATCGACCGATCCTGTCGCATATCGTTCGACCCCATGCTGTATTTTTCGGCTACGCAGTCGGCGTCATCGAACTCATAATCGGAATCTCGTTGCTGCTGGGGTTCTGGGTGCGTCCCGCTTGCGTGCTGGGCATCGTATTTTTGCTGAATCTGACTTTGGCCGCGTGGTGGGACGCAGGTCACGGTGTGCCTGTATGGCACTACTTCGGCGCTCGCCTCGATACATTACCCTTGCTGTTGCTGCTCATCATTTTCTTCGCCGTGGACGCCGGACAAGTTTGGGGTTTAGACGGAATACGCCATCCTCGTGGATAATCAGCGATTGCTAATCGCGCAGTCAGACCGTTATAGAAGAGGAAGACTATGAGACTAAGATTTTTGGCGGCGCTGGTGACTGTAGCTGTACTCGCTGCCGGGACACACGCCACTGCCCAGACCTCTCGCCATGTTGCAGTCCATGCAGGGCGCCTTCTTGACGTCAAGTCTGGCAAGATGCTGAGCGATCAGACTCTGGTGATCGAAGACGGCAAGATTGTCGCCGGCGGAGGAGCGGCAGACGCGAAAGTGCCGGCAGACGCCGTACGAATCGAACTGCCTGACGCCACAGTATTGCCCGGACTGATTGATGCGCACACCCACCTCACCGCGGATCCGAAATTCGGCTATGAGGCGCTCGCGCTTTCTGTGCCACGCGAAGCGCTGATCGGGGCCAAGAATGCACGCCTGACTTTGCTGGCTGGATTCACGACTGTCCGCAATGTCGGAGCGCGGGATTTCAGCGACGTCGCCCTTCGCGATGCAATCAATGCGGGCGATGTTCCCGGTCCCAGGCTTCTGGTCAGTGGTCCGCCTTTGAGCATTACGGGCGGTCATTGCGACAACAACATGCTTCCCTTCGAATATCACCGGACCAGTGATGGCGTGGCTGATGGCATCGCTGCGGTCCAGCATAAGGTTCGGGAGAACATTAAGTACGGCGCGGATCTGATCAAGGTTTGTGCCACGGGTGGCGTGCTCT
>QHVR01000153.1 GCA_003223595.1 Acidobacteriota bacterium | reverse complement strand
CCGGCTTACTACACAAGTGACTGGAATGCGGCCAAGGCTTCGGTCGAGATTCTCGCCAACCTGAAACCTCTATGCGTAGCTCCCGGCCATGGGTTAGCGATGAGCGGAGCAGACGTCGCGCCCGCGTTGGACGATCTGGCAAAAAACTTTGACGACCTGGCGCGTCCCAAAAAAACGCGGCGGGCGGCGTAATTGAAAACCGATCACAAATCTAAGAATCTTCGATACGACAGTTTACTTTTGAACATACGTGTGGCCTGAGCGGTCGTAGATTTGGACCATTTCATCCATGCGCTTAGCCAACGGTGTGCGTAGCGCCCCCTGCTGAAAACGCCAGCGCCAGTTCCCGCTCGAACTGCCCGGCAGATTCATGCGAGCCTTTGTGCCCAGACCGAGCACATCCTGAAGAGGAATAATGGCGAGATCGGCAACTGAGGACTCCACTCCTCGGATCAACCGCCAATGAATGGGCTCTTCCTCTTTAAGATCGAGGTACGCCTTGGCAAAGGCACGTTCCTTAGCGACATCCTCCGGGGCTCGAGTACTGTCGTTTTCGCCCGAACTATTCCACCATCCGACAGTGGTGTCGTTGTCGTGCGTGCCAGTGTAGGCCGCGAGTTCACGAGAATAGTTGTGAGGACGGAACGAGGGGCCCTGCGGATCCTTGCCGAAGGCAAACTGGAGGATTGCCATGCCGGGGAAATGAAAGCGCTCGCGAATGGCCTCGACTTCCGGGGTGATGACTCCGAGGTTCTCCGCGATGATCGGCAACTCGCCGAATTCGCGCTCCAGCACAGCGAATAGTTCGGCGCCTGGCCCTTTCACCCAACGACCGTTGATCGCGGTGGTCTCATTTCCCGGAATTTCCCAATGCGCCTCGAATCCGCGGAAATGATCGATGCGTACGGCATCATATAAATTCATCGCCGCACGATAACGTTCGATCCACCAGCGGTAGCCAGTTTCGCGCAAACGGTCCCAGCGATAAATTGGATTGCCCCAGCACTGCCCGGTGGCACTGAAATAGTCCGGAGGCACACCGGCAATCACTATTGGCTCCCCTTGCGGAGTGAGACAGAAATATTGTGGATTTGTCCACACGTCGGCGCTGTCGAGCGCGACGTAGATGGGGATGTCACCGACAATGCGAATCCCCGCCTGATGCGCGTAGCTACGGAGTGCCTGCCACTGCCGGAAAAACTCGAATTGCCAGTACTGCATCGCTAAGACAGAATCCCTTAGCCGGTCGCGCGCGGCGGCGAGGGCCGCTGGTTGGCGGTGCGCGATCTCGGCTGCCCAGCGGTTCCAGGCAGCGCCGCCTTGTTCCTCCTTACACGCCATGAACAATGCGAATTCAGAAAGCCAGCCGGCGTTAGCCACGCAGAATTCGTCGAACGCTTGCTTGCCTTTCCCGTTATCGCTGAGGAATCGCTGCGCCGCTTTTTTCAACAGAGACGTCTTCCACGGAATGACGATACCGAACTCGACGTGGTCCTCGGGAAATGCCGGTTCATTTCTGAAGTCCGAGGGCTCCAGAATCCCTTGTTCACGCAATTTTTCGAGGCTGATCAGGAGATGATTTCCCGCGTGCGCCGAAAAAGACTGGAAAGGGGAGTCGCCATAGCCTGTCGGGTTCAGCGGCAGCACTTGCCACAGCTTTTGACCAGCATCCCGCAAAAAATCAACGAAGGCGAATGCCTCAGATCCAAATTCCCCGATGCCATGAGGCCCAGGCAAGCAGGTGGGATGAAGCAGGATTCCGCTGGAGCGAGGAAATTTCATACGGGCATGAGGAGTAAGAATATCGCATACAGCGGAAGCACAGCATAGTCACCCCATACCTGGAGCAAAACCTTGAGTCAGAGTTCCGGGAAAGTCTCCCCTCTTCGCTGTATTGCAATCGGCGCATGCAGGCTCAAGATGGTTAATACGTACCAGACTATGCAGGAGTGAAGTCATGAAATTCATGTCGGCAAATCTCGACAATCTCAGGAAACTTTATGTGGATGAACTGCAACATCTCCACTCCGCCGAAACGCAAATCACAAAAGCTTTGCCGAAAATGATCGAAAAGGCGAGCGATCCTCAACTGAAACAAGCTCTCGAGACCCATCTGCAGGAGACCCGCGGACACGTGGCGCGTCTGGAACAGATACTGCAGAACTCGGTAGGTGAAGTGGATTCGAAGAAATGTAAAGGAATCGCTGCCCTCATCGGCGAAGGAGAAGATGTGATCACCGATGCCAGCGACGAAGCGGTTCGCGACGCCGGCATCATCGCAGCGGCGCAAAAAGTTGAGCACTACGAAATGGCATCGTATGGGACAGTGCGTACGTTTGCTGAGATTCTGGGACAGACGCAAGAGGCGGACCTGCTGGAAAGAACGCTGGATGAAGAAAAGCACGCGGACGCCGTTCTGACGCAGATATCCGACTCTGCAAATACGCGCGCGGATAAGGCAGCTTAAGTCGAGCTGAAAAGCTACACACCAATTCGCAGATCGGGGGCTCGCTGGATCCAGTAGAGTTTAGGCCGGGTCTGGGACGAGCCCCGATCATTTTCGCTCTCAATTCGCCCCGACCGTCATGGACCGCCCAGCGAACGTCAGTCACTGTATCTTCTTGCGATATTTATCGTAACGGGCGCTGCCGCCGTTTCAGCTTGCTCGGTTAGCCCGTAACTTCACGGAGAGAACGGCAGGGTTATGAGTCCACTTTCCTGCCAACACCTTTTCTGCCTGGGGCATCACACCCCTCGCATTGAGTTCGTCAAACTGCAAGCGAGGAGCCTTGACAACCCCAACACAACGTTGGCTGCGCCATTTATTTCTTTCAACCCAATTTCTCATTTTCCTTGCCTACACCGAAGTTCCTCCCGCCGTGGCGCAAGACGCGATGCTGCAACCCCAAACTGAGAAGAACTATCAGCTTCATCCTTATCAGGGCAAGCTTGAGCCGGATGACGGCCAATGGATCCGTCCCGCAAAAGATTACGCAAGCACGCGCTACAGCAGCCTCGATCAGATCACCACGGGCAATGTTAAGAAC
>QHVR01000152.1 GCA_003223595.1 Acidobacteriota bacterium | reverse complement strand
AATATTTGAAGTAATTTAAATCCCAGGAGATCGACTGGCGGTCGAAACTCGCCCGGGGATAACAGACCTTGTAATTCAGGTCGCGGGCCGCCTCGACCTGGAAGCGCGGCAGCGTGGCGATGGCACTTCGATAGGCTTTCACGACCGCTGGACCAATCTGTTCTCCCTTGCGGTTTTGCGACAGCAACTCAAAGAGCGAGGTGTCGCCGAGATCTTCCTCGAGGTAGGCGCCGTGATCCAGATCTACAGCGTAGATTTCGGGAACGGGAAGACCATGCCTGCGAAAATGGCGGGAGAATTCCAGGAAAGCGACGTTCTCCTCGCGCACGCCGTAAAGGATGCCGATCGCGCTCTTGCCGGGCGCAGTCAGGCGGACGATCTTGCGCCCCGAGCCGCCGAGTTCGCCCTGCACCGGGACCATCCGGTCCACCGGCACATGGAAATGCTGTTCGAATAAGGTGTGGAGAACGTCCATGAGTACGCCCGCGCGGCTTGGCCGCTGCAATCTCACAAAGATATCATCGAAGCGAAGGATTGGAATCGCGGTAGGGATTCCGGCGGTAACCGGGCGATTCTTGTCGGGAGGCACGATGAAGCTTCACGATTTTCGCGATTCTCTCACCTCGTCCGAGCCGCCGTCGAAGTTGTCGCGCGTGCTGATGGCGTTGTGGTGGGACGCCAAGCAGGATTGGACGCGCGCCCACGAATGCGCGCAGCAAGAGGAGACCAGCGAGGGCGCCTGGGTGCACGCCTACTTACATCGCAAGGAGGGAGACCAGAACAATGCAGCCTATTGGTATGGCCGGGCGGGCAAACCGGTGTGCCGCGAACCGCTGGAAACGGAATGGCTGCAAATCGCGCAAGAGTTGCTGAAATAGGCGCGGCAGTGTGGTTCGAGAGCTTTGGAAGGGATTTTGGCGCCAGGAGTTTTGTCCGATGGTGCGGCGATTGAACGACTTGGGACAATAAGAAGCGGGACCCCTCCCCCAAGTGGTCCCGCTTCAAGAGCCGCTTGTTTTCACAACGACTTCTCAACAATGACTGTAGCAGTGCACGCGAGCGCGATACATCGTACGAAGGTGCCAGTGCATGCCTCCAAAGTGCTAAGGAGTTTGCCTGAAATTGTTAGCTGACCACGTTGCGGAGCATGGCCGCGTGGTCTGACGCGTTGCCGGATACATGCGATTGGTGGCGGCGGTAGGACTCGAACCTACGACCTACGGATTATGAGACCGTCGCTCTAACCACCTGAGCTACACCGCCACTTGCCTGTAATTCGGGAATTCGCGAAAGAAACCCGGCCAGCATGGAGCTAGCCATTCGCGGCACGGAAGCAACGAGCCAGGCGGAGCGTTACGTCCGATTTCATTCTAAGAAAGCGCGCAAAATTGGTCAAACTGCGATGAGGGGACCGGATATACTCTGGCACATGTTTACTGGCGCTCATTTTCTTTTCTACAGCAAGAATCCGGAAGCCGACCGGGCCTTCTTTCGCGACGTTCTCAGCTTGCGCTTCATTGAGATGGGTGAGGGCTGGCTGATCTTTGCCATGCCTTCGTCCGAAGCGGCGATCCACCCCAGCCAGGAGGAGTTTTCCCAGAAACATGGCGGACACGATTTGCTGGGCGCGGTGCTTTACCTGATGTGCGACGATCTCGGCTTGATGATTAGCGATCTCAGGGCGAAAGAAATCCAATGCACCGCGATCCAGAGCGCACCCTGGGGGACATCGACAACGATTCCGTTGCCCAGCGGAGCTCACATCGGACTGTACCAGCCGTCCCATCCCACCGCTCTGAATTTGCGCGCCTGAGAATTCATGAAAACCATCGCCGTCATTCCTGCACGCCTGGCGTCGACTCGTCTACCCCGCAAAATGCTGCGCGATGTGATGGGCAAACCGCTGATCGGGGTGGTTTACGAAGCTGTGCGTTTATCGCCGCTGCTCTCAGAGGTGATCATTGCGACCGATTCGGACGAGATCATGTCCGCGTGCCGCCAGCATGGCTGGAACGCGCGGCTGACTTCATCCCAGCATCGCAGCGGAACCGAGCGCGTGCATGAGATATCCAATACTGAGTCGGCCGATGTTTACATCAACGTGCAAGGCGACGAACCGCTGGTCCGCGCCGAGCAGATCGGCAGGCTGCTGCAGGTTATGGAGAACCCGGCCGTACAGGTTGGTACGCTCATAACGCCCGCCGCCGACCCCGATATTGCGAATCCGAATGCCGTTAAAGTGGTTACCGATTTAAAGGGGCGCGCGCTGTATTTTTCCCGCGCTACCATTCCCTTCGACCGCGACAATTCCAATCCGCGATATTTCAAACATCTCGGGCTATATGCCTATCGCAAGCCTGCGCTGGACAAATTTGTGAGCCTATCCGAATCTTTCCTGGAAAACAGCGAGCGGCTGGAACAGTTGCGTTTCCTGGAGAATGGAATTCCTATCTATGTGGGCGAGACGCCTTACGACAGCGTTGGCGTGGATACGGAGGAGGACCTGCGGCGGGTGATGGAGATTCTGAAGACACGCTGATTCACTTCGGCATCACTTGGAGTGATGCTCGCCCTGCACGTGCTCTTCGGCCAATCTGTCTCGCAGCGACGCGCGTGCCTGCCGTGCGAGTTCCCGGCATGCGCTGAGGTTAACCAGGGGATCCGGGGTGAGTCCCTTGTCTCGCGATTGAAGGCGATCCCACAATGACGAGGCTTCCGGGTGGGTTGTGATCAGGATATCGCAGGGCACCGTCTCCAAAAACGTAAAGCTCTTTTCGAACTCCGGGAGCGCGTGGGGATAATCGCTGCTGCTGGAAAATCGGAACCCGTCGGAGGAGATGGGCGCCAAACTGTCGGCATAAACCATATTCCGGCAGGCCGCTCCCTCACAGGACTTCCAGGTCCAAGTTGTGCCTCCTGGAGTGTGCCCGGGGGTTAAATGAGCGGTGATCACGATTTCCCCGACTCGAATCTGCTCGCCATCACGAAACCTTTGGACGTTCGCCACGGGCGGGATGGGAGTTCCTCCTGCAAATTGCGGGTCGCCTTTGCCGACCCCGCCGTGGCTCAGCACTTTTGCGCTCCACTCGCTCGCTTCCACTCTCGCGCCGCTCATGCGTTGCAATTCAGCGATTCCGCCGGCGTGATCAAAGTGGACGTGTGAATTCAGTATTAGCTTCACATCTGCAATCCGGAATCCCAAGGACTGGATATTCGCCGCAATCTGCTTCGCCGACTCGGGAAGGGCACCGTCAATCAATACGTGGCCATGGTCAGACGTAATCAGGATCGAACTCAGCCCATGAGGGCCGACGTAGAACGTGTTTCCCCAGATGCGGAATGGCTTCTGCGGTCGGTTCCACTGCACGCACCTTGCACAAGGAGTCGTACGGGTTTGTCCAAGACAGAAAGCAGGGTAATAAAAGCACAGCAGAAGGCAAAGGCAGAGGAATTTCATGGTTACGAATGCGCGTGTTGAGTCTTGCCCCATTCTTCTGCCGCCTCCAGACGCCGGGAGATCGAGGGATGCGAGTGAAAGAACCATTCCACCCACTTCGAGGGCGTACGCTCCGCCAGATTTTGTTCCGCCAATTTGTTCATGGAAGAGATAAACGGCTCCACGCTCGAGGTGGACTCAAAGGCGTAGCGATCTGCCTGGCGTTCATTGAATCGTGAAAAGGCGTTGAGCACCGGCATCAGCAGAAACGACAGGACCACCGAAACAAGCGCGAAAAGCGGCAGGTTGGCAAAATCCGACAACTCTTCAAACCTGCGCTGGTCCACGGCATAGTGCAGGGTCCAGTTGGCTGCCCAAAATCCGAACAAGGTGATGCCAGTCTGCGCCAGGATGCTTTTTAAAATGTGCTTGTGCACGTGGTGGCCGAGTTCATGGGCCAGCACGGACTCGATCTCTTCCGGCGTGTAGTTATCGAGCAGGGTGTCGGCGAGAATAATTCGCCGGGTGTTGCCCAGACCGGTGAGGGCGGCATTCGCTTTTTTGCTTTTCTCCGAAAGTTTCCAGCGATAGATGCCGCGGACGCGGGTGCCCGCGCGCTCGCTCAAGATCACCAGCCGCCTTCGCAGGTCCTCGTTATCGAGCGGCTCAAATTTGTAGAAGATCGGAAACAGCACAACTGGCGCCAGCTGCGCGAGCAGGATAAACAGGCCCATGAACAAGGCCCATGCCAGAATCCACCAGTGCAGGGGCCATTGCCGGATCGACAAGTAGACCAACTCGACGACGATGGCGCCGAGGACTAATCCGAGCAGAAAACCTTTGATCTCGTCCCAAGCCCAAGCGGAAAATCTCTGGTTGGAGAGCTTGAACCTGCGCTCCAGGCGGAAGCCGTAATAATCCAGCCCTATTCCTAGCGCCTTGCTGATTCCCAGTAGCAAGACCAGATAGACAAAAAGAGAGAAAGAATAATTTTGAAAGCCCAGCCGGTAGGCAAGATCGCGCAGAGAATCCGACCATCGGGTCACCAGCAGGATAACGAGGAATGCAAAACCCAGAGCAAACTCGCCGATGCCAAGCCAGCGTCGAATTCGGTTGTAGCGTCGGGCTTCCGGTGAATCGGGCTGCATGGAGGTATGAGCGTCGGCCATGGTTCTAGTTAGAAGTATCGCATGCGAGGGAAGATCAGGCTGCGCTTACTGAGGGTATGTTTTTACTCCCTGACGAAAGTCTCCCCGATACGAAGAAACTCACTGACCAACTCAGGCGAAGAAGCTTCGGTATACAAGCGCAGCAGGGGTTCGGTTCCAGAGGCGCGGAACAAGACCCAGGCGTTGGCGCCGTTGCCGTTCGTGGGCGCATCGAGAAAGAACTTCACGCCATCCATGTGCTCTTTCTTGAGTACGCGATAGCGCCCCAAGCCTTGCGTGCCGTCCGCGCGAGCGCGCTGAATCGCGCTTTGCTTCATGTTCTCCGGAATGTGCAGATCGCTGCGGCCGTAATAGTGAGGGCCGAATTCACGCTGTAGATCGGCGACCAACTGCCCCAGCGGTTTGCCTTCTTCCGCCATGACGTTGGCCAGCAGAAGAGAGTTCAACACTCCGTCGCGTTCCGGGAGAAATCGCGAATAGCCAATACCGCCCGACTCTTCGCCGCCCATCAGGATTTCGCGTTCCATCATCAGGTCAGCAACGTACTTGAAACCGATGGAGGTCTCGTGCAGCTTGCGCCCGTGTTTGGCGGCGATGCGATCGATCATGCCCGTGGTGTTGAACGCGCGCACAACCTCGCCGGGCCATTTCTTTCGTTCCAGTAGCCAACGCAATAATACGCAAAAAATTCTGTGGGAGTCGATGAAGGTGCCGTCCTCCGCGACTGCGCCGATGCGATCGGCGTCACCATCGGTGGCCAGCCCCGCGTCGCACTTCTCGCGCACCACCGTGTCCTGCAGCATTCGGGTGTGCGGCTGGATGGGCTCCGGATTAATCCCGGGGAACAGCGGGTTCAACTCCTGACGAATCGCAACACATTGCACGCCGCGTTCGGCAAAAATTCCGGGGAGAACGCCGCGGCCGGAACCGTACATTGCGTCCACCGCAAACTTGAACTTGGTTTTCGCGATCAGGTCCATGCCGGCGAAGGCGCAGACGGCAGTCACGTAATCCTTCTTAAGATCAACTTCCTGGACCGCAGCTCTGGTTCCCTTTGGGGCAGCGCCCGCCGCCATTTCTTCTTCGATCTTCTTCATGATGGCAGGGGTAGCAGAACCGCCGAAGTGGGCCTTGAACTTCACGCCGTTCCAGTTCCAGGGATTGTGGCTGGAAGTGACCATTACGCCGCCCGCGGCCCCCTGCTGCTTGACCGCGTATGAGACTGCAGGGGTGGGAGTGTAATCGTTGGCGAGTTTCACTGGAATTCCGGCAGCGGCGACCACATCGGCGACCACTCGCGCCGCCTGGGGCGAGGCAAAACGCGCATCGTAGCCGACAATCACTCCGCGTTGGGCGTTCTCATATTTCTGCACATATGAAGCGATTGCTCCGGCAACGCGGCGCACGTTCGCAAACGTAAAGTCGTCGGCGATGATGCCGCGCCAGCCGTCGGTGCCAAATTTGATTTCTTGGGTCATGTGGAAGTCAGTGTCGAGTGTCGAGTTTCGAGTTTCAGGTTTCGAGTTTGAGGTTTCAAAGGTTCGATTTCAGAGCGCCGAACTCGAAACTCGAAACTTGACACTTGAAACTACGTCAGCTTAGTCATTTTCTTTTCGTCGAGATACTTCACAATTTTTCCGACATCCTGGGCCTGTTGCCGGGTGGTGATCAACAAGGCATCCGGCGTCTCCACTACCACCAGATCGGTGACGCCTACTGCGGCCACAAATTTTCCTGGAGCATGCACGTAATTGCCGCGCGCATTCAAGAGGAACGTACCGGATGAGACCATGACATTCTCCTCCGGGGGGCTGCTTTTGGCGGTTTGATGCTCATGCAGTGCGGTCCAGGATCCGAGGTCGTTCCAGCCAAAATCCGCGGGAAGACAGAAGATGTTCCCAGCCTCTTCCCCCTTCGCCGAACGGGGCTCGAGCACGGCATAATCCACGCTGATGTTTTCACATTTCGGATACAGTTTGCGGAATGTAGCGGGGAACCGGTTGGTGCCAAACGTGGCGGCGATCTCTTCGAGCAGGGTTGCGGTCACGGGCAGATGCTCCTTCAAGGCGTCGGCCAGGGTGCGCGCGCTCCAGAGAAACATTCCGCTGTTCCAGAAATAATTGCCCGCGTTAACGAACTCATCCGCCTTCGTGGCATCGGGCTTCTCGGTGAAGCGGCGCACGCGCAAGGCCTCGCCCTGATATGCCCCTCCGGCCTCGATGTATCCATAGCCGGTTTCCGCGCGTGTGGGGCGAATGCCGAGCACAACAATGTTCGCGCCCGCGGCCGCGAGTTTTATGCCGCGCTGCAAGGTTTCACGAAAACGTTTCTCATCGGCGATAACGTGATCCGAAGGAAACAGACCGAGCACCGCCGAGGGATACTGGCGCAAGAGAAGAAATGCTGCCAACCCGATGGCCGGGGCTGTGTTCCGGGCAATGGGCTCGGCGATCAACTGATTTTTGGGCACGCGGGGCAACTGTTTGGCAATCGCCGGTCTTAGATCTTGATTGGTAATGATCCAGAATTTGCGGGCGGATGCGAGGGGCAACAGGCGGGCCAGCGTCTGCTGGATCATGGTCTCCTTGCCGTCGAGCGCCAGCAACTGTTTCGCTCGCTTCTTGCGGCTGAGCGGCCAGAATCGCGTGCCCCGTCCGCCCGCCAGAATCACGGGATAGAAATTGATTTCTTTCTTCAAAGTGGTACCAGTTGCTAGAGTCTCGTCTCGGGCTCCGGATATGGCTTCCCGGGCACATACGCCCGCAACAATTCCAAATTCCATTGCGGCCGCACCGCAAATTTCTCCAGGCATGCGGGAATCACCACCGCATCACCTTTCGCCAGAGTGATGGGCTCGCCGCCAGGCACTTCGATTACTCCACAACCTTCGACAGCGACCAGAATCTGCGCCGAATGCTTGCCAGAATCATCGCGCATTGCCAGATGGACTGGTTCCTTAGCCTCAAACATGTCAACCGCAAAATAGGGCGCGCCAACCAGGCGCACATGGCGGCTCTTGCCGGTCGCACTCTCGCGTGGCGGCGGGCGTAACACTTTACCGGAGCTGACCTTTTCTTTCAGTGCCGCCAATCCGTTTTTCAAATGCAATTCGCGCGGACGCCCGTAGTCGTAAAGACGGTACGTAG